>CAYGSQ010000001.1:0-2582 GCA_964352435.1 uncultured Gammaproteobacteria bacterium
AGGCAATGCCTTCGCGCCGACGATCAAGGCGCCCGAGAATAGCCGCGTAGGTGCTCAGCAACTCCGGGCCAGCACGACCCGAGTTTACGCTCGGCGCTAACCGGGCTGCCGCAGACTTGGCATCACCACGATCGGCCATCAGCATGGCAAACCCGGACAGAGCATCCTGGTGTGTAGAACGCAGCACGAGCGCGCGCTTGTAGCGTTCAAGTGCCTCATCTTCGTTACCGACCACGCGGCTGACCGCCGCCGCATCAGTAAGCAGGTCGGCGTCGTCCGAACGCAGGTCGATTGCCTTGTCGTAGGCATCGCCCGCGTGTTCGTACATACCCTCGGAAAAATACAATGCACCGAGCAATGTGTAGGCCGTTGCATCGGCCGGGTCGACGCGGACCGCATCGCGCAGCGAGTTGGCGGCCGACGCAATGTCGTTAGCGACCAGCGCAAGTTGCGCCAGACCGCGATGAGCCATACCAAGATTTTTGTCGTAGCGCAGAGCCAAATCGAAATGGCGGCGCGCCCCGTCGACTTCGCCGGTGACGCGTAACACGTGCCCAAGGTTCGCGTGTGCCTGGGCGTATTGATCATCGATGCGCAGCGCATGGCGAAACGCCTCGGCCGCTTCGGCATGCTGACGTGCATTGTTGAGTGCGCGCCCAAGATTATTGGCGGCGACGGCAAACTTCGGCGCAAACTTCAGAGCACTTTGAAAACACCCAATCGCTTCTTCATGACGCCCTTGCGACAGCATCAGCGTACCCAGCTGGTTGTGTGCGACAGCGAAATCAGGTCGTATTTTGAGCTCGGCCCGGTATGCCTCTTCCGCCTGCGTCGGGAGACCCCGCGCAATCAGAACATTGCCCAGGCTGTTGTTGTATCCAACGCCAATGGCATCGGCCGCCAACGCGTCACGCAACAAGGCTTCGGCACGGTCAATTTTGCCATTGCGCAGCATGATGTTGCCCAGCGCGTGCAGCGCAGGCGCGTACTGCGGCTCAGTCGCCAACACAGATTCATACGCGGCAATCGCCGCCTCCAGATCGCCGGCCATGTGTGCCACATGACCGCGCTGAAATTCCGCATCCATTGCGCTCGAATCCACCAGCATAAAACACCATTGAGGAACAAAGACACGCACGAAAAAACCGGACAGCCAACCGTCGGTTTTACCGCGTGCAACCGGAGCTAAAGGCTATCACACCACCTGTCATTACGCGCGCGCAGAGCACCACGCGGAACCAAAACTTTCGCTCGTTGGTCTGAAAATCACGGTGCGCCAAAAACCCGGTCTATATTCGACTTACAAAGGCCGCGCCATACCGCTATCCTCACCCTATCAAACCACCTCCCTGGAACCTGTACGATGACGATTCGAACCATTCTTTTTGCCGCCCTGCTTGCAGGCTTGATCAACACCGCACAGGCCGATGACAGCGCCATGGCGCGTTGCGCCGCGATTGCGAGCCCGCTGGATCGACTGGAATGCTATGACCAACTGGCAAGCATGATGAAAGTGGCGCCGCCACCGGCCCCGCCGGCAGTCGCTGCTGCGCCGCCCGCCCCGGTACCGACTGTTGCGGCCGCGCCAGCGCCAGCACCTGCGCCGACACCAGAGTTTTCCAAAGAAGACCGCGATGATTTTGGCTTTGAAGGGCGCCGCATCGAAGAAACGCCGGATGAATTTTCAGCACGTTACGACGGCGACTTCTCGGGCTGGTCGGGCCAGACCCTGTTCAAACTCGAAAACGGCCAGGTCTGGAAGCAAGCTCAGACGGGACGTGTTTCGTTTCGCCGCAGCCGCCCCATGATCACCATTCGCAAGGGGGCGTTTGGCAGCTTCCGGCTATCCGTGGAAGGTCTCAACAGGACCATCCGCGTCAAACGAATCAAGTAACGCCGGTAGACCGGGTCGGGTCGACGATGTTGTGCCACAGGCCATCGTTGTCAGCCAACGTCATCAACATCTCGGCATTGCGCGACAAATTGTCAGCCACATTGGCAAAGTCGACCGGCTGATCGCCGTCCGCGGCGGCGCCTTCCTCGATTTGTGCCGCCTGCAACTGCCATTTGAGCGAAAAATGGCGCAAGGCCTGGCGCGCGTCTGACGCCAGATCGACAGCGATGTGATCGCTTGGAACTGCCCCTGAGATGTACCAGTACCCACCTGTGGGCGCCGCTTTGTCATAAAACCGGCCTAAAAAGACCTGATGGGGCACGCTCCAAATGGGCAAGCCTTCCGCATCATCACCAATCAGTTCACCGCGCACAGCGTAGCGGGCCATCTGGTCATGCTGCTCGCGCACCCAGCGCACAAATGCTTCGCGCGCCGGGTCATTCTGTTCGTTGGCGTCCGTCACTCAATTTCTCCCGCAAATATTGTCATTTTAAACTATCTGGACCCAGCGGCGGTGGCATCAGGTCAATGCTACCCACGGGCCACGCGGTCGTCGCCGCACCGGTCTCATTCAAATGGGCCTCGATCTCGCGGGCGAAGTCCGTATCCTGCGCCAGACTCAGGGCCCGAGCGCGCGCCTCACGTGCACCAGCTTGATCGCCCGCTGCCGCCAGGACCAGCGCCATGG
>CAYGSQ010000001.1:2592-22176 GCA_964352435.1 uncultured Gammaproteobacteria bacterium
CGCGTCAGGCCGCGCCTGCATCAGCAATTGCGCCGTGTCCCGCGCCTCGCGCAGCGCCGGCGCTGTGCCATCACAAAGCGCCCGATATCGAGCCTGCGCTTCGAGCAGCGGGCCGTAATTGCCCTTGATGGCGAGCGCCTCGTTGAGCCAGGCCCGGGCTGGCTCACAGCGCCCGCGCGACAGATGAATAAGGGTCAGATAATACCGAACGATCAGGTTCGCCGGTCGCTGTGCCGCAATCGCCGCGTAGTGCTCCAGCGCCTCGTCATCGTTTATCGCCCGCAACAACGCGTGCGCCAGAAGTAGCCGCGGCCGCGGATTGCCCGGGTCACTGGCAAGCGCCGCACGATAAGCCAGTATGGCGCCGGGGTCATCGCCCTGTCGTTCGCGCATCGCGCCCAGAAAGAAATGGGCCGTCGCGGCATTGGGGTCGAGCGCCAGTGCGCGCTCCAGCGCCTGCGTTGCGCCGGTCACGTCGCCCAGTACCTCGCGTGTGCGCCCAAGACTCGACCACGCAAATACGTCCTCAGGGTTTTGCGCCGTGGCTCGCTCAAACGCGCCAGCGGCAGCAGCATAGTCGCCCGCACCGAGGAACGCCGAGCCCTGCTCCAGCAACATTTGCGTGCTGCGCGAATAGCTCGTCAGCGCACGCATCCGCTCATCGTTCAGTCGCACTTCGCCGTCACCGGCGCGATTGATCAATGCGCTCAGATCAGCGGCACCCAAACTACGACGCGCACGCACAAGAGGATGGAACAAACGACTGGCCCCCGGCTGAAGGGTCAACGCGCTCGAAAACAGCCTATCGGCGCGGGCAAATTCGCCACGCGACAAAGCCAGCTCGCCTGCCAGCGCGAGAACGGCCGCGTCGGCAGGCTGAGCTTTCAATGCTTGGGCGATGTGCTTGCGTGCCTGCTCGGGCGCGCCAGTATCGAGCAGCAATCGACCAAGCCGGAAATGCGCAAGCCAGTCGTCGTCGCGCAACGCCAGGATTTGCTCGTAAGCCGCTCGTGCCGCTTGCTCGCGCCCAAGCGCACTGCTGGCGACCGCAAAATAGTAGTGCCAATTGACGTCTTCTGGCGCACGCTGTCGTGCGATATTGAAGCTGTCAGCCGCAGCGGCGTTCAGATGATGGGCAAGATAAATTTTGCCCAGCTCCGCGTAGGCCTGCGCATCGTCCGCACCGTCGCTCACGCGTTGCTCAAATTCGTGGCGCGCCTCGGCCAGCGCCTCTTGCACGGCTGGCTCAAGAAGACGTGTGTTGGGATGCGTCACCGGGGGGGCTGGCGCACAGGCCATCAGACTCAACGTCAGAACCGTGAGCAGCCTGCGCATCAGCGCTCGTCGCCGGGGTCTATGACGTGGTAACGGTTAGCCGCCAGATCGTCGAACACGCGCGTCGTGCCGTCAGGCCAGCGCACGTTGAGCGTAAACGTCGGGGAGATGGCCGCAAATACGACGCGCGGATCACTGCTTGATGCGTAGCTGCCGTCACGGCGCACGCGACGCATGCGCGTAGACCCACCGTCGCTCAACGTGACGGTCGCCCCGATGGCCATACGGCCGTCGCGGGCCGTCCGCACGTCGACGCCCACCCAGCGCGCCGGCGTGATGCGGTTGTGCAGGACCTGCGCCGGGCCGTTGTTGTTGGCGACCACCAGATCAATGGCCCCATCATTGTCCAGATCGCCGACCGCCAATCCGCGACTGACCCGCGCCTGGCTCAACGCCGTGCTGACGGACTCGCGATAGCCTTCCGCGCCGAGCAGGAAAACCTGATTGCGCTGCCCAAGCGGATACGGATCGCCCGCGTCGATCAGCGCTTGTACGCGTGTTACCGCCCCGTTGGCGGCAAAAATATCCAGATCACCGTCAGCGTCAAGATCGAGCCAGCGCGTGCCAAAACCCGTGAAAGGCATGGAATCGCTGCCAACGCCCGTGGTCGCCGAACGGTCGTCAAAAAAACCCTGCCCATCGTTGACGTACAGCGTGTTGCTCTCACGATTGAGGTGAGTCATGAACAGATCAATGTCGCCGTCGCCGTCATAATCAGCCGCATCAACGCCCATCGACGCTTCGGGTGCACCGCCCATGTTGACGGCTGCGCCCGCGATCGCCGCGACGTTTTTAAACGTGCCGTCGCCCTCATTGCGCCACAAAACATTGGCCGTACCGTCGTTCGCGACGTAGACATCGGCCCGCTGATCGCCATCAAGATCGGCCACGATAACGCCGAGGGCACCACCCAGTGCCGCGCCGGCGCCCACCGACACCGTCACGTCGCTAAATCCGCCGCGCCCGTCGTTATGCCACACCGAGTCGGCCTGCGGTGGGTAAACCGTCGGCGAACAGTAATCACGCGCGCTGGTCGTGGAGCGGCACGGCTTGTGATTGGCCAGACGGTAGTCCACGTAGTTGCCCACATACAAATCCAGCGCGCCGTCTGCATTAAAGTCGGCGAAAGACGCACTCACACTCCAGCGTGCATCGCGCGCCGCATCAATCCGCTCAAAACGTCCGTCTGTGAGGTTGCGCCACAGGGCATTGTCGCCAAATTCGGTGATGTACAGGTCGGGCCAGCCGTCGTTATCGACATCGCCCACGGCCACCCCCATAGCGTAACCGCGACTCACAAGTCCCGCCTGCGCACTGACGTCGACGAACGCGAGCTTTCCTGCCGTGCTGTCATTGCGCCACAGCGAGTGCCGCACGCCCTGCTCCGCCGGGCCGTCCAGCGCCTGACCCTGGGTGAACAGCAGGTCTTGATCGCCATCGCGATCCATATCAAACAGGGCCACGCCGCCGCCCATCATTTCGGCAAACCACAGCTGGTCCGCCATACCGTTGCTGTGCACGAACTGCACACCACTGGCCGCCGTACGATCGACCAGCGGCCCTGCGTCCCGGTCCGCACAGCCAGCACACAACAGAAACATCAGCGCGATAAGCGGCCGGTAGTCGTTCACAGGCTAACCTGCTTCAGGTGCCGGGCGTCGGCCGCGCCGGATTGAAGATCTGATGATCCTCTGGCCACGCTCGTTGCGTTGACTTGCCCGCCACGTACAGCTCGAGGTTTTGAGACAGCGACGGATCGCTCTGCGCTCGTCCACTCTTGAGCCCCTCGAATATTGCCTGACGCTGAAAATCAGCCGCGTCCTCATACTTGCCGTTGGCGGCCAGCACCATCGCCAGTGTCTCAGCGGTTTCGAGCGTTGGCTGCGAGTTGTACAGGAGCTGCGCGTACTTCAATGCCAGGCCTTTCTTTTCGTCTGATACCGGGCAGGTTGCATACAGACGCGCCAAAGCCTGCACCAGGCGCAGGGCCGTTGGCTCAAGCTCGTAGCCTGCGAGCAACGCCGTTTCCGCGCGCTCGCAGCGCTTGGCGGCCATCCAGGCAATGCCCTGTCTGAAGCGCAGCTCAGCATTGTTTTTGTCGCGTGCCCCGGCCATGCCGTATTGCACCGCGGCGTCTGAATATTGATCCATACGCATCAGCGCGTTGGCCAAAAACACCCGGGCAGCGACGTTGTCGGCATCGAGCTCAATGGCGCGATTGAAGTCGCTGACTGCACCGGCATCATTGTCACTCGCCGCATGGAAAACGCCACGCTCAAAAAAATCGGTAGCGGTTTTTGGGTTTGATTGAGCCTTGGCTGGCGCATTTTCGCGCAGCGCCGCGATGCGCTCGGCAGGCACCGGGTCTCGCGGATTGACCGCCATGGCAAAATCATAGAACACCGATGCTGCGGCCACTTGACCTTGTTCCCGCGCTTGGTCACCCATACCAATGAATTGTGCGGAGGACTGTCGATGCGCATAGAGCATCGCCACTAGCGGGTCATCGATCTGGGGTAAACGCCCGCCGGCCTGAGTCGCAGCTTGGGCCGCCGCCTCGCGATCACCAGCCAGCTCGTAGGCTTTTTCGAGCGCCGCGTGGAGCGCGTTGGCCTCTGGCTGGAGAGCGATAGCGCGCTGATAGAAGTCGATGGCCGCCGCCGCCTGATCTTGCTGCAGCGCCAGACGACCCAGACCTGCCAGCGCAGCCGCGTTGCGCTGGTTGTCACCCTCGATCGCACTTTCGAGAATCGCGCGCGCACTTGAAGACTTGCCCGCGTCGATCAGCGCCAGACCAAGGCGGGTCGCCGCCGCTTCATTGTCGGGGTTAAGCCGCAGACTCAAACCGTACAGCGCAATCGCGCGATCCGCGTTGCCGGCAGACGATTGCGCCAGCGCCAGATAATACGGCCAACGATAGTTGGCATCGTCGAGCGTACTGGCATTGCGAAACGCCGCCACGGCGGACGCCAGCTGACTGTGTGCAAGGTAATGCAATCCCAGGCGCCCGAACGCGAGCCCCAAATCGCGCCCGCGTAGCTGGGCGCGCGTCTCGGCAAAATAGTCCACGGCGCCCTGCAGCAGCCCACGCGACTCGGCATCCATTGACGCCATATCGGGTGGCGGTATGTCGGTCAACTGCGGCGCGTCCTGAGCGTTTGACAGCGCGCCAAATAGCAGCAGAGTCAGACACAAGCTGGCCAACGAGGAGGTTTTGAAGATGGTCATAGTCGCATTTCCGGGCAAGCGCACGTCACCGGCTGATCGCCAGTGCGTAAAGCGCATGATTGTACGTGAGTTAGTCGGGGCAGGTCATGATGCGAGACAATTCGACCGGCAACAGCGAAGGCGGTTCCGCACACGGTTTTTTACATTGCCAGGACGGCTATCAGGTGTCGGGACCCAGGCCGTGACGGCGCAGGGCATCGACCAATGGCTTGAGCGCAGGCTCGTAGCGGCGCCAACGGTCAAGCGAATCCGTAAAAATGGGGCGGTCGACCTGCGCGAAACTCGCCGTGGTTACGGCGCGCTGCGCTTGATAAAACGTCAGGCAATCCTCCTCGAACGGCAGTTCCAGATGGGCGAGTAGTCGTCGCACCTGGCCTTCCACGTCGGCCACCAGATCCTCGTAGCGTACCGATACGGTTGCGGGGCTGCCCAGGTCGCGCCACGTGGCCATGATTTTCTCGTGATGCGCGATATACGCCGCAATATCGTCAAGGCGCATTGTAAACGGCGGCGGTGCCGCGCCAAAACTACGCGCAAAACAGGACAGGCCGACCGCCAGCGGATGGCGTTGGAGGTGAATAATATGCGCATCGGGCAGCGCACGACGAATCAACCACAGCCATTCGAAGTTCTGCCACATCTTGTCCGTACACAGCGACGCGTCTTCGACATGGCCTGAGAGCTCGCGGCGATAGCGATCCGCAATGTCGGTGAACGCGTCTGCTTCACTGCCCGCGTTGCCCGCCAGCACCTCGCTCGCGATACGCGCAAGCGCGCGCTGTTCGCCCGCGGCGGCAATCGCGCTGTGCCGCGACAGAATCTGCTCAAGCAGCGAAGTACCTGAGCGCGGCAGGCCCACAATAAATATGGGCCGCACACCGGCTGAAGCGACCGCCGCCCCGCCGGCCCGCATGCGTTTAATAGTGTTAGCCGTGTGCGCCGTTAGCGCTTGCTGATTGAAGGGAACGCCGCGCAACGCATTGGCCGATGCATAGTGATCAAACGCCGTCTCGGGCTGATCGAGCTGGTCATAGGCATCACCAATCCGGTAGTGCATCAGGGCACGCATCAGGGGCGCCGTAGACGGACTGTCCGTCGCGACTTCCAAACGTGCCAGAGTATCGGCGTCCAGCGTGCGATTCGCCTTCAGGTTGGCGTAGGCCACAAGCAATACCGGATCGGCGTCGGCGCGCGCGACGGACGCTGCCAGCAAGGTTCGGGCCTCGTCGTGAAAGCCCTGCAGATCCCGCACCCCTGCCAGCGCCGCTCGTGCCGGCGCAAAGCCCGGCGCGATAACCAGCGCCTGCGCAAAACATGCCCGCGCGCGCTCCAATTCGCCCGACGACTGCCAGGCACTGCCCAGTGCGCTGTGCATAGACGCGTCGTTTGGCGCGCAGCGCACGGCCTGCGTAAAACTCTCTACGGCGTCCTCCGGCAAACCCGCATTTTGGAGCGCCTGCCCGCGCTGCGACCACAGCGCAGCCGAGGTTGGGTCAAGCGTGCAGGCGCGCTGGAAATGATGCAGTCCTGTGGCCGTATTGCCCAGCTCCAGATGCACGGTGGCGATACCACCGTGACCCCGCACATTGTCCGGGTCAATACGCAGTGCCCGCTGATACGCGTCGAGCGCAAGCTTGAAGTCGCCACTCGCACGCAATACGTGCGCCAGATTGAGATGGGCGTCCAGCCAGCGCGGGCGCAGTGCCAGTGCACCGCGGAACGCCATCGCCGCGCGGTCGAAGCGCCGCGTGTTGTTGAATGCGCGGCCATATTCGAACAATACGTCTGCATCGCGCGGCGCGATTTTCAGCGCAACATCGAGATGACCTATTGCTCGTGCCGGCTGACCGAGCTTGAGTGACAGCCGTGCGAGCGCAAGATTGATCAGGCCCTGATCGTCATCGCGGGTTTCGCCAAGCAGGTATCGATAGGCCTCTTCGGGGCCGCGCGTGGCCTCACTTGCCGCCGCCTCGTCCAAAATACGCTGTATTGACGTCATCACCCGGATCCCGCGAGCTGATTGAAATGGGTCAGCCCTATTTTGACCTGTTTTGCTTAAGGCAACACAATAAGGCGATGAAAATCGCCCTCTACTGTGCCACGTTCGCGCTTGTCGCGTGCGCCGAGCCACCACCACCGACCGGGGATATCAGCGGCCACTGGTATGGCCAGCGCTGGCAAGGTCGATCGCGCGTCATCTGGCATACGCAGATAACCCGCGATGGGGATCTGGAAATCGAGTTTCGCAGTTGCTACAACGGCGAATTGCTCTCAAGACAAAAGGAATTCGGTACGGCCCGGCTGGTGGCAGGCATCTACGAAACCATGATCGAGAAAGTCATTTTTCTCGACGAATCGCAGGAAGAAGAGGAATTCAGGGAAGACGAGATTCAGCACAACTACCGCCTCATCGAACTGAATGATGAGCTGATGAGCTACGCCGACGAGGAAAGCGGTGAGAGTTTCGACGCCGTGCGCGTTACCGCGGACTTTGCGCTTGAATGCCCGCCCGCCACGCTGGCGATCAATACGAACCCCGACGGCCGCACTGGGCGCGACGCGTGGATCATTCGCGGCGACGATTCGGTGCCAGACCCTGACTCAGACCTGCCCACGGAGACACCGACAATCAAGCAGCGGGCGCCGGGTCTGGACGAAAATCTGGAGAAGCGCTCCATGAAAAACGAGACCTGAAGCCCTAAATGATCACAACAGGCTGAGTTGATCGCCAGCGGTCTGCGGTACCGCAAACGAGCCAGTGTTCAAGGTGAGCGATTCACGCAAGTTCAAGCCCAACTCGCGACAGGTGCGCGTGAAGCGGCGCGAAATCATGCTTGCGAAAACGCCCTCCCCACGCATGCGCTGGCCAAAACGCGGATCGTTATCGCGCCCGCCACGGCTTTGTCGAATCAGGCTCATCACATGGCCCGCACGCTGGGGATAGTGCTGGGCCAGCCAGTCGCGAAACAATGTTTTCACCTCATGCGGCAAGCGCACCAGAATGTACGCGGCACGCTGCGCACCGGCCGCCTTCGCGGCACGCAAAATCGATTCAAGTTCGTGGTCATTGATGGCCGGGATGATCGGCGCCGCCATAACACCGACCGGAATACCCGCGCGCGCCAGTGCCTCAACGGCCTTGAGACGCACCGCACCCGACGGCGTGCGGGGTTCCAGCTTGCGTTTGAGGTCATTGTCGAGCGTGGTCACGCTGAGCATGACGCTGGCCAGATTGTCCGCCGCCATTTCGCTGAGAATATCGATGTCGCGTGTGACCAACGCGCCCTTGGTCACGATCGTGACCGGGTGGCGGTAGCGCTGCATAACCTCCAGCAAGTCGCGTGTGATACCCAGCGTCCGTTCGGCGCCCTGATACGGGTCCGTGTTGGTACCCAGGGCGATCGGTGCACACTCATAGCCGCGCTTGCTCAGTGTTTTTTCGAGCAGGCCAGCAGCGTTCTCCTTGTAAAAAATGCGCGTCTCAAAATCGATTCCCGGCGACAGATCCACATAGCTGTGACTGGGACGCGCAAAACAATAGACACAACCATGCTCACACCCGCGGTACGGGTTGATCGAGCGGTCAAACGGAATATCCGGCGAGGCATTGCGCGTCACGATGGTGCGGGCGGCCTCCGGACTCAGCCAGGTCTCAACCGCCGCCGGCACATCGTCGGTGGCCCACCCGTCATCCACCGGTTCGGTTGCCTGATGGGCGAAACGCGCGGTGGGATTGAGCGTGGCACCGCGACCTTTGGTCACGGTTGAGTTGATTTTCATGGTGGTCCAATACTGTATATACGTACAGTCATTCTAACCACTTTTGGCGCTGATGCAACTTCCTGTGACCAGGCAATGGGACCAGGGAAGCTCCGCACAAGTCTTGACCGGCGGACCAGCGCCCGTGGAAGCCAGGCCAATCGCCCAGACTTATGCGGAGTTTCCCTTGAGGTAGTTAGTCGCGGTTTTCTGTGTTTCTTGCAGCATGTGCACGAACGGTCCGGGACCGTGACTGATCCGCGACACGCCCAGGCGCCCCAGCCGCAGCCGGTCCGCGGGCCCATCGCGCACCATGACATTGACCGGTAAGGGGCAGGCCTCGCACAACGTCGCAATCGCCGCATCGTCCGTCAGGCCGGGCGCGAAGAAACCACTGCCCCCGGCCTCGGCGTAGGCGCGTGCGCGCTCGATCGCCTCACCAAGCAACGCCGCATGCCCGGTCGGCTCCGTCTGCAGGAAAAGATCGGTGCGGGCATTGATGAAAAATGGTACGCCTGCGCGCTGCGCGGCGTCACGGATGGCGGCAATGCGCGCAGCCTGGTCCGCGACGCTGTGCAGTCCGCTACCACCCACGATCTGGTCCTCGAAATTGATGCCCACAGCACCCGCCTCGATCACCTGAGCGACGTTCGTTGCGACGTCAGCGGGCGCTACCGCATAGCCACCCTCGAAATCGATGCTGACCGGCAACTCAACGCCGTCGCAAATACGCCTCGCAATCGTGAGCAGCAACGACAGCGGAATTACCTGACCGTCGTCATAACCCTGCGCCCCCGCAACAGACCAGCTGCCCGTGGCGATCGCAGCTGCACCGGCACTTGCTACCGCGCGTGCACTGCCCGCATCCCAAATGTTGTAAAGCACCAGCGGTTGGTCGCTCGTGTGGAGCGCCTGGAAACGCCTGGCGCGCTGCACCTGATCTGCTCGTGTCATGTTGACTCACTTGGTGTGTTGTTGAGGCGACCCAGCGACGTCCGAAATAGCGGAAGCGCCCGCTGCTACTCGCGCACCAGCGTGTGTGCTGTATTGGCGGCAAGGCCCCTGAAACTCTGCCGGGTACCGTCCGGCCAGATCACGTCCACATCCGCCTGCTCAACCTCGCCAAGGCCGAAAGTCAGTGGAAACTCGACGTGTGACAAATAGCTTTTGGCCGGCGTCAGGAAGCGATACTGCGTCGCGCCGGCCGCATGCAGTTCGACGCGGGCGCCAATGGCATCGCGGTTGTCCCCCAACTGGCGCAGCGTGAGCCGCAGCCAGCGATGCCCCGCCGCCTGATCGTTGCGCAACACGTGCGGTGCGCGTGCGGGTTGCGTGATCACAACGTCGAGATCACCGTCCAGATCGATATCTGCGTAGGCCGCGCCGCGCCCTACCAGCGGCGTGCCCAGATCGCCGGTCAGCACGGGATCGACGAAGGTAAATTGACTTCGGCAAGCGCTACCGCAATTCCAGAAAAGCTGCGGTGCTTGTGCGAAGCGTTGCGAGGGTTGCACGCTATTGATTTCATCCTCAACGTGACCATTGACCTGCAGCAGGTCCAGCCGTCCGTCCAGATCCGCGTCAAAGAAAAACAATCCGAAGCTCAGCGCCCGCCGACTCGCTGCGCCCACACCGGACACAATGCTCTCATCGGTGAACAGGCCACTGCCCGCCTGGGCAACATAGAACGACGTCATCTCATTGGCAAAGTTACCGACCGCGATACCCACGTCGGCATTGTTGGCGTAGCGCGCCGCATCCACACCCATCGCGCCCGTTGACGCGCCATTGTTGTCGAACGCCACGCCGTACAGCGCGCCGCGTTCTTCAAAGCGGCCATCTTTTTGATTGACGAACAAAAAATTCTGCACGGTGTCGTTCGCCACCATGATGTCGGGGTACTGATCGGCATCCACGTCGACAATCGTAACGGCCAAACCCTTGCCCATCGGCTTCCCCGTCGCCGGGTTTGCCACCTCGATGCCCGCCCAAGCACTGATGTCCTTGAACGTGCCGTCGTTGTTTTCATACAGTCGCGACTGCGTGCCTTCATAGTTGGTCGGTGGTCCGTACGCGCGGCCTACGCCGTTCAATCGGTAATCCACCTCAAAGTCGATTTCTTTGGACCAGCGCACGTAGTTGGCAACGAACAAATCCAGATCACCATCCTGGTCGTGATCGAGAAACGCGGCGGCTGTGCTCCAGTCGCTCTCGTCGCCCGCGACACCGGCGTCGGTGGCAACAAAACGCTCGCCACCTTGATTCATCAGCAACAGGTTGGTCCCCACCGCTGCAATAAAGACGTCTTTGAACCCGTCGTTATCGAGATCGCCGATCGCCACGCCCGTGCCGTAGAGCCCTGCGGGCACGCCCAGCTTGTCGCCGACGTCTTCAAACGTACCGTCACCGCGATTGGCATACAGCACCGCGCCCGCGGCCGTACTCGGCGGCCGCCACGGCCACGCGGTGCTGTTAATCAGCAGCAGGTCGGCGTCACCGTCATTGTCATAGTCAAAAAATGCGGCGCCGCTGCCCATGGTCTCGGGCAGCAGGCGCTCCCCATAGGCGCCGTTCTCGTGAATGAAGTCGATACCGCTACTTTCCGTAATGTCGACAAACGGCAACGACGGCGGGACCGGGTCCCTGGCGTCCGCGATCATCTCCACGGGACCATCCAGGGTTGCGTCCGTCACCGTCGCGACCGTCGTGTCCTCGCGATTGAGCAACAGCGTGATACCCACGAGCAGCGCAATACCGGCGAAGGCGATCAGCGAGTAACGAAACGCCTTGCCAATGACCTCGTCATTTTGCTCGTCAAGTTCGGCATCATTTTGCTTACGGTCATCCGTCATCGGGCGCCCTCACCCATCGTCGCATCAAGTGTTGCATCGTTGGCGTCCAGCGCCGGTACGCTGCGACGCATCAGGTCATAAATCACCACGGCCGACGCCGCATGGTCGGCCGCCTTGTCACGGCGACGAGCCGTCGCAATGGCCGCGTCACGCGCGTTGTCGTCCGGCTTGTATTTGGCGTGCAGCGCCCGGTGCATGGCTTGCGCGTCGGTAGCGCCCGTTTGTGCGTATAGCTGCGCCAATCCGTAGTGCGCATTGACGTTTTCAGGATCGAGCGCGAGCGCATCCAGATAGAGCTTACGCGCCTCGTCGATCAACGCGTCACGCCTGGCCATCCGTGCGTCACCACGTTCACGCTTGGACATCTCGTAGAGCGTCCCGGCCAGTTCGTTCAGGACACGATAATCCTGCGAGAAATCGAAGCCACGCTCCCGTGCATTTTGGTACTGCGTGGCGATGATGTCCCGGAAGTTCTCGGCCGCCTCATCCAGATAGCCGTTTTGCTTGTTCACAAGACCCGTGAACCACGCCACTGTCCACGGCGGCGCACTGGTGCGCGCGGCCAGCGTCAACTGTTCGACCGCATCGTCAAGTCGGCCTTCGCGGTTATAAACACGCGCAAGGTTTAGATGGCCGTGCGCGGGTTCCAGCCCGACCACCGCTTTGAACGCAGCCTCAGCCTGACGCAGCTCGCCCGCGCCGCCCTTGCGCAGCAAACCGATGCCGTAATCATTCCAGCGTTGCCACGACGGTACATCAGGCCTGGCCTGGTCCTGCGCAAGTTCAGCGCTCACCGGAAACACAATCGAGTCGCGTGCAATCGTTGTGATCGGCAAGTCGTTGGTCACGAACTCATCCCCAAGCACCAGACGCATGTACGGCGTGTTGAACTTGCGATAATGCAGGGCCGCGCGCACCTCGACCATGCGCGTCGCCGCTGCCGGCACGTCGAAGCGGTAGTGCACGACGTCGGCGGCGCCCGGTGGAATCTGGTTATTGTAGAGCGTTGTGAAGATATCTTCGGCGTTGCGGCGATCGATACGCTTGCCGTGACGATCCAGCACATAAGCATTCACGAAGTGCGACCACGGGTCGACGCTGTTGCCATCAAGTTCATCACGCGATCCGCTGACCGCGACCACTTCGCCGTCCACCAAAAGCGTCATCTCCAGCCACACTTCGTTCGAGTCGCCCGTACCCTGGGTGAACGGGTGACCCAAGGTCAAGGTACGCAACACGGTTTCGAGCAGGTAGGACTCACCCGGCACCAATGTGGGTACCGCCGGTCGCAGCGGCGCCGTCAGCTCGCCGTCGATACCGCCGTCTTGCTTGAGGCCAAACAGATCCACGCGCAGCGACCCTTCCAGCATGTCGCGGTGAGCGTCGTTAACCTCGGCGGGCCAATCAAACAAATGGCCGAGCGCCGTGTTCGCGCTTGGGAATTGATGGTCGTGCACCTTCAACTCGCCACTGTCATCCAGACGCCGGGCGCCGAAGTCGGTCGACGCTTCCGTTTTCATGTGGCAGCCGTTGCAATTGTCCTGTGCTTTGGGCGGGTAGTAAAAACTACTGACACCGTGTCCCGACACGCCGCTGAGCAAATACGTATCGTAGTGGTTTTGCCCGCGCAGCCATTTGTAGGCATTGAGCTCTTCAGGCAAATGTACTTTGTGGCAGGTACCGCAGAACTCCGCCGTCTTGTGCAGCGGTTTCAAAAAGGTCTTCTTGTGAAACTCGGGTTTGGCCTTGACCAGCGCTCGATTAACCCACGCCAGAGTCGGGTTATCGGAGAAAGCGAATGGATAGTGCAGGGGCTCTTCAATCGTAAAATCGGAATTCCCGCGCACGCTGTTCACATGGGTAATGGCATGGCAGCTCGAGCAGGTGATGCCCGCGTGCGCCGTTGGGTGATTGACATCGTCAAACTGCGGATCATCAAACGCGCCGGAAAAGAACGGCACGGGATCGTGGCAACCGGCACAGAAACGTGCGGCCTGTACGGAGCCATCTCGCTCGATGGCCTTGCGTCGCGTGTCGCGCACCGAGAACAGATACATCGGATTGTTGAACGAGCTAAAACGATGCGCGCTGTGCGTCCAGCTCTCGTGCACATCGTTGTGGCACTCCGCACAATACTGATCGTTCATCAGCGCTTTGGCCGGAATAAACTGCCCGCTGGATGTGCGCGCCAGTGATGGGAAAAAATACGCTTCACCAGACTCTGGGCCGACTTCGTTCCACTGCCGCGGATCCTGGGTCTGGAAAAACAGCGCGACCGCCGCCAGCGCTATCGACACGGCCGCCACTGACCCACCGACCGCCCAACGAATGCGCTTGCCGGCAAGACGATGCAGCACAAACAACCACACCGCGATAAACGGCAAAACAACGTGCGCCCAATACGCCAGGTCACGCGCCTGCGGATCCTTGACTTCAATCAACGGGATACCGCGCGTCAGCACCAGCCCGCTGATCAGCAGCAGCGTCGAGGTAATCAGCAGCCCGTAACCGACGTTGACGGCACGGCGATTGGGTCGAAAATACCCGCGACGCATGTGCACCAGGCCATAGACCACAAACGGCAATACAATCAGCAAGCCCAAAATCAGATGCGCCAGAAAGACGATCTGATAAAAGTAGTCCTGATAGGTTCGACTGGTGTACCACTCCAATAACGAGGTAACACCGAGATAGACCGCCGTTACACTGAGCAAGGCGAAAAGCGCGAACACAGTCATCAGCACTTGCTTGAGTCTTGGCCCAACGACGGGCTCGCGCAAGCGTTTGCGGCGGGTCTCGCGATCCATTAGTGACCGGCCTCGAAGCGCGTGTTGTACCGAGCGTGCAATGCATCGCGATTCGTCGATCGATCGAGTGCACGTGGCAACGGCGCAACCTTGCCACCGGTGTTCGTATACATGTCCATGTCTTTGGCGAAGCCGCGAACTTCGAGCACGTAGCGCCGCTGATCGGCCGTGGCCTGCGGTGCCTCGAACTCAACCGTGATTTCTTCGCCCGGCCCGATGATGGCAAAAGCGTCGTCCAGCGGCCCGACCAGTTCAGTCGCCTCGCCAAACTCCGTGTAGAAGCCGGTCAGGAAGCGGCTGTCCCACAAATCTGCGCGCTCGCCGTAATCGTAATCGGGGCGCCGCTGCGGATGTTCGATGCGTCGTGGGAAGCCCGTGCGTGCGACGCTTGCGCCATGCAAAGGCGCCTCGCTTATCTGCACAGCCGCACCCGGTGCCTCGGTCAGCGCGATAGCAACATGATCCCAATAAAGCTGCAGCGTTGAGGTCAGACGCAGCGCGTCCGTGCCGGCCGGCAAATCATCCAGTGGCAACGCCATGCGTCGCGGCATGCCCGCCGGATAACCAAAATTTTTGTAGACGGTACGCCATACGCCCTGGCCGTCGCGCGCTTCAAGCGTCGGTGCCGAGTAACCCGCCCCCGCCTGCCACGCGGAAAACACGGTTTGCGAATAGGGATATTCAACCCAGCCGTCGGCCATGAGTACCGGGCGGGCATGCGTGGCGTCGAGGGCTTGATCGAATTCCAGCGTCAACGAGTGCGGCGCCGTGGTGCGACCGATAAAACGCGTGTCCAGTGCCCCGGGCGAGGCCGCCACACCGTCAGCCATGGCCACACGGTCTGTAATGTCGTTGCCCTGCGTGTCGAGCGCCCGTACAGGCACCAGGGCCTGACGGTAAAACAACGGTGCGCCCGTGACCGCCGGTGCGCCGGTCGCCATCCGCTCATCCAGCACCATCGACCAGCCGGGCGCGAGATCGTAAACGTGCAAGCGCGCCTGATCGAGATAGGCGATCTCCTCCATCGGCTCGGTAATTTTCAGCGCCAGACGGTTGTCGGCCGTCGGTGCCAGGGCCTGGTCAGGCAGCAGAAAATACTCCCACGGACGCGGTGTCGCGTAGCGCCCCGGCTCAATCAGAAAACCAATACCGCCAACGCCCAGTACGTCGCTGACAAAACGAAACTGCTCACCGTCCCAGCCAAAAATCACCGGGCAGCTCGACAACTGACGCTGCGTTTCGGTGAGCGCATGTATGGCGCCGGCCTGCAGATCGAGTTCGGTCTGGAACACGCCGTCGGACCAGGTTAGCGCAATGAAATCTGCGCTGGTCGCATCACCCAGGCCCAGCGCCAATGGCTGCAAACTTTGTCCGGGGCCCGAATGACGATCGTAGGTATCCGACAATGACCAGCGCGACCCGGTGCGTAACGCGATCCGCGTGCCAATGCCCGATCGATTGGAACGCATCGATTCGGCCTGCTCCTCTTTGCCGCTGAACGTAAACGCCGCAAACTGAGCGCGTCCCGGTCCCGGTGCAAAGCGTCGCAGTTGCACACCGTCCACGCTGCGTTGTGTCACCCACAAGCCGGGACCCACGACTGGATTCTCGACGACCGCCACCGCGGCACCAAAGTCGGCCGCCGTGGTGAAGATCTGGGTGGCGGTGGCGCCCGCGAGTGCGTAAACGTGCACGCCTTGCGCATCGCGTACCAGCAGGTCCAGGAAACCATCGCCGTCAAACTCGACCGCTGCCAGTGTCGTTTGTGCATCGACATCGACCTGCGCCAGCGTTTGCGCGCCAAACACGCCCGCGTCGTCACGTCGCCACAGCGTCAGCTCACCGCTGCCTGCGACAGTCACCACGTCTGTGTGGCCATCACTATCGCTATCGATGGTCACCGCGGCCTGAATATCCGCTTGCGCAAAGGCGCTGTTGCCATCATCGAGGCGATACGCCCACAAACGGTCGTTCCAAAAGATCTGGTGGGGCGGTTGCGCGCCGATCACCATAAGATCAACGTCACGGTCATTGTCCAGATCGCTGACCAAAAGCTGCCGTGCGTGCTGGTCGCCAAACTCGAGGCCATTCTCGCCGCCCAGGGCGCGAAAAGTACCGTCCTGATTATTGCTTAGCAGTTGTGTTGGGCCATCTTCATTCGCAATGTAGATATCAAGATCGCCATCATGGTCGGCATCCAGCATGGCGACATCGGCGCAGCGCAATTTTCCGTTGGCGGTGCCGCTACTGCGCGTAACATTTTTCCATTGATTGCGTGAGCGCTGCTGCCACAGTTGATTGGCCCCTTCGCGGCACAGATAGACATCAACCATACCGTCGTTATTCACATCGCCCCATGCCGCCGCGCGTACACCTGCAACCTGAGCTAACGGGTGATCGGGTGCGCGCTGCAATTCGTCTTCGGCGCCAAGGAACAGCGCGCTGGGCACATCTTGCGTGCCCGAGGCGACGTACAAATCAAGAATACCGTCACCCTGGATATCGGCGACGGTCATTGTGGCCTCGCTGTAGAGTCGGCTAAGACGCGCCAGTGCCACGGAGGACGAAAACAGGTCGCCTTCGGGTTTGCCTGCCGGCTTTGCGTTGGGCAGGTCGACCGCCAGCGCATTGCCCCGTGGACCCATGCGCGTGTATTTGAATTCGGCCAGGCGCGCCCGCGGGTTGTCGGCCAGACGTGCGTACGCCTCAAGGTTCTCTTTTACCGCATCAACGTTACGCATGCGCCGTAACAGTTGCGCAGCACCGTAGTACGCACTGCGCAGATACGGATCGAGCGTACTGGCGCGCTCGTACAGCGCCAACGCCGCTTGCGGATCTTCAGGTGCAACGCACTGACCAAGATAGTAGGCCGCGTAGGCATCGTTTGGATCGCCATCAAGCACGCGCTGGAAATGCGCCGCCGCCGCGGTCATCTCTCCGCGATAGAGTTTGAGCAGGCCGCGCACGTAGTGCGCACGCAAATGCCCGGGTTCGCGCTCAAGCACCTGAGTCGCCAGAGCCATAGCCGCCGCTTCGTCGCCGTCGTTCTGGCGATTGAGCGTGGCAATCGCCAGATTGATTTTGGCATCACCCCACAGCGGTTGACGTGCGACAACCTCGGTAAACGTCGCGTACGCACCGGGATAATCGAAGTAGCCCATGAGTGCCACACCCCGGTTATTGAGTGCGACATCCTGCTCGTTGAGCGTTAGCGCTGAATTGGCCGGCCCCGTGGCCGAGTCGTCGCCACCGCAGGCCACCAGAAACAGGGCGAACAAGACCAGGGCATACAGCCGATTAGTGGACATAATATTGATGGCGTTATCGCTTCTTAATTTGTTTGTTATCACGGCCGGCGCGCGCCGCAACCTGCTGTTTGGCTCGCGCTATGCGCTCATTTAGACCGTCCACCGTGATCGTGCCGCTTTCATTCGGGCAAAGATAGGTGTCGTCCAGATATTCATGAACTTCGCGGCGAAAATGTGCCCGGATGTCGTGCCCGGCGCGACGTTTGCGCTCGTGCCGCAGGCTATCGATGTTGATCGGCGCAACCACAATACGCTCACCGCCACCGGCTTGCGCCTGGGCCACTACGCGTCCGTCGTAGTCAACAATCATGCTGCCACCGGGCCAGCTGAATGGCGGATAGTGCTTGAGCGAAGCGCCCTGATTTGATGCCACCACGTAGGCCGTGTTCTCTATCGCCCGCGTGCGGTTCACCAGCGTCCACCAATCCATCGGCTCGGCCGTGCCCCACGGATCCATGTAAGCCGACACCCGCACAATCACCTCGGCGCCGCGATAGGCTATCTCCCGAATGGTTTCGGGAAACAGCCAGTCATAGCAAATGGCGACCCCAAGCTTGCCGATGGGCGTATCTACCACCGGGAACGGGTCGTGGGGATAGTCCTTGATATCGTGCGGCGAGGTATGCACTTCCCATGGAATCCACGGGTTGACCTTGCGGTACTTGCTGAGCACGCCATCCGGTCCGATCAATACGGTCGTATTGAACACCGCGTCGGGATAGTCAGGATCGATCTCCAGAAACGTGCCGGTCTGAATGTAGCAGCCGTATTTGCGCGCCAGCCGGGCATAGGCCTCGGTGTGCTCGTTGGGCACCTCGACACCCAGCTTGCGCCGCAACTCCTTGACCGTTTGGTAAATCGGCACCGCATGGGCGAATTCGGGAAAGGTGATCAGCCGGACATCAAAAAACGGCTCATAGCCCTGCACGGCCTGATCGATCATCTGGCACATGCGGCGGGTTCGCTCGCCAATTTCGCTGCGCGTCGCCGGAGCCGGAAAATCGGTCTGACAGGCAGCAGCGTAGTAGGGTTCTGGCATCAGGGGCTCACAATCACATTGGCAAGCCCATTATTTTGCCTCATCGCCCTCCTCGTCGCACCTGACAGGGGTCTCATTGATGACATAACGGGCACCGGACCGGGCTACGTGAAATAATCGGGCAGCTTTGCCGTTCTTATGTGGCATACCTCACTAACCGCACGATCGGAGATCAACATGCGTCTGAACGCTATTCTGCCCAGCCTGTCACTTTTGCTACTTTCCTTTGCCCCAACGGCCCTGGCCGACGGCGAATGGGGGCCAGCACTTGGCAGCAACGTGCCCGCCGCGCTGGCCGCCACGACGCAATCGGGTGAGGCCGTGGAGCTTGCCAAGCTTGGCGCAAACGACAAGGGACTGGTGGTTGCCTTTGTTCGGTCCGCTGATTGGTGCCCGTTCTGCAAACGCCAGTTGATCGAACTGTCGAAGCGTCAGGCCGATTTTGACGAGCGTGGGCTCAGACTGGTGTCTGTAAGCTACGACAGCGTCGATATCCTGCAGGGCTTCGGCGAACAGTTTGAGATCAGCTTCGACATGCTGTCTGACCCCAAGTCCATGATTATTGACGCTTTTGGCATTCGCAACATGGACCAGAAACCCGGCTCAGCCGGCGATGGCATCCCCCACCCGGGCATTATGGTGTTTGATCGCGATGGCAAATTGGTCGCGAAGTTTGCGGAGAAGAGCTACCGCAAACGACCAAAGATTGATGACGTGCTGGCCGCAGCCGACGCTGCACTGTCTAAATAGCGAACGCCGTTGCAGGTGCGGCAGGGACGCCGCACCCCGGACTACTCAGGAAACTCGTAACCACCGTCAGTCTCCACACGGGTGGGCACGTGCAGCGACGGTGCGCCAAAGATTGACGCCCCTTCTTCGGCCGGGCCGACCGCATGGCGAAACGGCTCGAACAGTTCACGCCCCATCAAGACGGTGTTATCGCGCATGTCGGCGCAGCCGGGCTTACGACTTTCAAATTCGGTACGATCGATCAACACATCCAGTTTGCCGCGCTCGGCATCCAGACGCATGGGGTCACCGTCACGTACGCGCGCAATCGGTCCCTGATCCAGCGCCTCCGGCGACAAATGAATCGCCGCCGGCACTTTGCCGGACGCACCGGACATACGCCCGTCGGTGACCAGAGCCACCTTTTTCCCCGCACTTTGCAACAACGCCAGAAAGGGCGTGAGTTTGTGCAGCTCGGGCATCCCGTTGGCCTTGGGCCCCTGAAAACGCACCACCGCAATAAAGTC
>CAYGSQ010000001.1:22186-26099 GCA_964352435.1 uncultured Gammaproteobacteria bacterium
GACCCAAAGTTCTTCACGTTTTACGTCTCCATCTTTGAACGCATCCTGAAACGCACGTTGCGATTCGAACACTTTGGCCGGCGCTTCCACCACCCAGTGCTCGCGCTTGACCGCTGAGGTCTTGATCACACAGCGGCCCAAATTGCCGCGCAACAGACGCAAGCCGCCGTCCGGTGCAAACGGATCATCCGCACCGCGCACAATGCTGGTGTCGCCGCTTTCTTTGGCCAGCGGTGACAAGGTGAACGTCTCATTGCTAACCGTCGCGCGCGTCGCGTAACCGGCCAGACCGTCGTCGCCGTACACGGTGTTTGCGTCGCCGTGCACCAGCCCCTTGTCGAGCAACTCGCGCAGCACAAAATTGATGCCGCCGGCATCGTCGAAATGGTTGACGTCCGCACTGCCGTTTGGATAAACGCGCGCCAGAAGTGGCACGACGCTTGAGATGGTCTCAAAGTCGTCCCAATTGATATTGATGCCCGCAGCCCGTGCAATCGCGATGATATGCAACGTGTGATTGGTCGAGCCGCCGGTCGCCATCAGGCCGGCCAGCGCGTTCACAATTGAGCGCTCATCGACCACGTGGCTGATCGGTCGGTAGTCGTCGCCCGTATCGGTGATACGCGTCGCCACCAGCGCCGCTTCACGCGTAGCGGCCGCCCGCAGTGCACTGTCAGGCTGGGCAAACGTCGCGCCCGGCACGTGCAGCCCCATCAACTCCATCAACATCTGGTTGGAGTTAGCGGTGCCGTAAAATGTGCAGGTGCCCGGTGAGTGATAGGCGGCGGACTCGGCTTCGAGCAGTTCGCGCTGCGAAATCTCCCCGGCCGCGTAGCGTTCGCGGATACGCCGCTTGTCGTCGTTGGACAGGCCTGAGTGCATCGGCCCGGCCGGCACAAACAGCGTCGGCAAATGACCAAAAGTGAGCGCACCGATCAGTAAGCCCGGAACAATTTTATCGCATACACCCAAGCACAAAACGCTATCAAACATGTTGTGCGACAGCGCGACGGCGGTCGCCTGAGCAATCACATCGCGACTGAACAGCGACAGCTCCATGCCGGGCTGCCCCTGCGTGACGCCGTCGCACATCGCCGGCACCCCACCCGCGAATTGTGCCACCGCACCTACTTCGGCGACGGCCTGTTTGATGATTCGCGGATACACCTCCAGCGGCTGATGCGCAGAGAGCATGTCGTTGTAAGCGGACACAATGCCAACATTCACTGAGCGCGTCTCGGCCAGCGTATTTTTCTCGTCACCACCGCACGCAGCAAAACCGTGCGCCAGATTGCTGCACGACAGATTGCCGCGCTGCGGCTTTTGGCGCCGCGCAAGTTCTGCGCGCTTCAGGTAAGCCGAGCGACTGGCCGCGCTGCGGCTGCGTATGCGATCAG
Source organism: uncultured Gammaproteobacteria bacterium (assembly GCA_964352435.1). Classification (GTDB taxonomy): domain Bacteria; phylum Pseudomonadota; class Gammaproteobacteria; order Steroidobacterales; family JBCCMA01; genus JBCCMA01. The sequence goes on from CAYGSQ010000001.1 coordinate 23,584, forward strand.
TGACCCGATCAATATCTGAGTGCAATTTCATAAAGCGGTCCGCATGGGTAATCGTAGATCAAGGTGAGGCGTACACTTCAACGCGCACCTCCGGGTTGGCCAAAAGCGCCACAATCGGAGCGCCGGTAGCGGCATTGGCCGGCAGTTTTTTCGCATATTGGTAGCGCTCGCGCTTTTGCTCGCCGCGCAACAACAGCACGAGTTCCGTGGAGCGCGCCAACGCCGCCATACTAAGCGTAATGCGATCAAGCGGCGGATTGGCTGGCGTACCGGTGGGGAAGGTGTGCAACAGCGACGGCGCGTCGTCGGCCAGTGCCGCTTGCGTATGGTCCGCGTCGGGAAAAATCGATGCGGTGTGCAAATCGCCGCCCATGCCAAGGACCGTTACGGTCGGGGCGATATCGCGCCAAAACCCACGCTCCAGCAGCGCGGCGACGCGCTCGTCGACGGACATGTCATCGACATAGGTACGCTGGAAACGCGCATAGCGTGCGTTGTTTTGCAGCAGATGCTTACGCACCAGCGCCGCATTGCTCGCGTTGTCGTCTTCGGGCACCCAACGTTCGTCAACCAGCGCCGAGGTGACATGGCGCCACGCTAAATCTTCTTTGGACAGGGCTTCGAACAGCGGCACGGGTGTCGAGCCGCCGGATAACAGCAATGTGGCGCGATCGTTTTCGGCGATGCCGCGCTCAAGGCAGCGCGTGATGCGCGCACACAATGTATCGAGCAGCGCATCATGCGAGTCGAAAAAATGCTCACAGACGGCCAAAGCGCGCCTCCTTCAATGTGTACGACAGGTGCTTCACGTCATATCCTCATGCCAACTACGCCCGTCGCGGTCAATAAGTGTTGCCGCCGACGTCGGCCCCCAGGAACCCGACGGATAGCCCTTGGGTTCCTTGGTCGAATTCGCCCAGTAGTCGATAATTGGACTGACCCAGCGCCACGCCGCCTCGACTTCGTCACGCCGCATAAACAACGTGGAGTCGCCGCGCACGACATCAAGCAGCAAGCGCTCGTACGAGTCGGGATAACGCACGTTGAATTCTTCAGCAAACGACAAATCGAGCGGTGCCGTGCGCAGTCGCATGCCGCCGGGACCCGGATCCTTGGTCATCAGGCGCAGACCCACGCCCTCGTCGGGCTGCAAACGGATAACCAAACGATTGTTGGCAATCGCGCCCGCATCGCCCGGGAACGCGGAGTGCGGAATACTGCGGAAAGAAATGACAATTTCTGAATGACGGCGATTGAGTCGCTTACCCGTACGCAGATAGAACGGCACACCTGCCCACCGCCAATTGTCGATATTGGCCTTGAGCGCAACAAACGTTTCAGTGCGACTGGGCTTGGTCAGCTCGCTCGCGTACGAGGGCACGGACTCGCCCTCAATGGCGCCGGCCTCGTATTGACCCCAAATGACCGACGAGGCCACATCTGCATCGTCCATCAGGCGCAGTGAATTGAGGACTTTGACTTTCTCGTCGCGCACTGCGCCAGCCGACATCGTGTAGGGCGCCTCCATCGCGACCAGACACAGCAACTGGAGCAAGTGGTTTTGCACCATGTCGCGCAGGGCACCACTCGAATCGTAGTACGCCGCCCGACCGCCCAGACCGACCGTTTCGGCCGCGGTGATTTGCACGTGATCAATGACCGCGGAAGACCACACGCTCTCGAACAGGATATTGCCAAAACGCAGGGCCAGCAGATTTTGTACCGTCTCTTTGCCGAGGTAGTGATCGATACGGTAAATCTGGTCTTCCTTGAAATAACGACCGACTTCATCGTTAATTTCGCAGGACGATGCCAGATCATGGCCAATGGGTTTCTCAAGGACCACACGCGTTTCAGGGGAAATCAGATCGGCACTGTCGAGGTTCTGACAGATGGCGCCGAACAAACGCGGCGACGTCGCCAGATAAAATATGCGCACGCGCTCACCGCTGGCATCCAGCATCGGCGTCAGGTCGCGGTAGCCCTCCGGCGTCAGCGCATCAATACGCACATATTTGAAGCGGGCAGCGAACCTCTCCCACACGGCCTGGTCGAAATAGTCGGCATGGACATTCTTGCGGCATGCGGCCTCGAGGTCGCGCAGGAAATCGTCCTGACTTAGTTCGCCACGCGCGACGGCAATCACGCTGGCCTCGGCGGGCAGCTGGCCGTCCGCTTCCCGATAAAACAGGGCCGGGAACAGCTTGCGCATGCTCAGGTCGCCGGTGCCGCCAAAGACAACATAGTCGAATGGCTGTACTGGAATAATCTGGCTCATAAAAAATCTTCGATTTCGCGGGTCATAGGTACCCGCCAACAGCGGCCAAGGATAGGCGATCCCGAGGTTGAGCTATAGTTATATTTGTACCCAGTCAGCTCCGGTTCAGCGCGTAAGTGGCAAACTGGCTTTCAAGAACGGGACAAACACCCCGAAACGAGGAATATTGCACCACAATGTCGCCATTTTTACGTCAATTTGCCATTTACTCAAAAATACTGCTATTGATAGCACCCCT
>CAYGSQ010000001.1:26109-28336 GCA_964352435.1 uncultured Gammaproteobacteria bacterium
TGACCATGGCCGTGCGGGCCACTGACGATGGATATGTCGCCGAGTCGACCCTTAAGCCGCGCGGTCTGGCCAGCGTGCTGGCGCGTGGGCAGCTCGACGAGACGGCAAAATTTTCAATCAATGACGCACGGGTGGTCGCGCTGGACTATCAAATGCGCGACACCATTGCGCGCAATGACAAGTCAGCGACCATGCAGTTTGACTGGGATGCGGGCACCGCGGCGGGCGAGAACGAAGACGGTCCGTTTGAACACCCGATCGACATGGCCACCTATGATCGGGCATCAATCCAGTATGCGCTGATGCTTGACCTGCTCAATGGACGCAGCGCCACCCACTACACCATGCTCGATGGCGATCGTCGCAAGACGCTCAATATCACGCACTTGGGTGACAGCATCGTGGAAGCGCCATTTGGGAAGTTTACGGTTCGTGGTGTTCAACACCAGACCGAAGGTTCAAGCCGCAAGACGATTTTGTACTGCGCACCAACGTTGGGCTTTTTGCCCGTACGCATCGAACAATACAAGAACGACAAGCTACAGATACGGGCGGATCTGGCGGAGTACCGCAGCCTGTAATGACTTGAGAAGCCCGTCGCGACGGGGTACCTTGGCGCCCTTAACTACGGTCAGGAGACCGCCAATGACCACGGCCTACGATTTCACCTGTACCGCACTAAACGGCCAGGACGTCGATCTCGCAGACTATCAGGGCAAAGTTACGCTGATCGTCAATACCGCGAGCAAATGTGGCTTCACGTCGCAGTACCAGGGCCTCGAGGAGCTCTACCAGAAATTCAAGGATCGCGGGGTCGCGGTGATGGGTTTCCCGTGCAATCAGTTCGGCCGTCAGGAACCGGGCGAAGCGAAGGACATCGGCGAATTCTGCGAAATTAATTATGGCGTCAGCTTTCCAATGTTCGCCAAAGTCGAAGTCAATGGCAGCGACGCCGCGCCGCTCTACGATTACCTCAAAGACTCGGCGCCGGGCCTGCTCGGCTCGAAAAAAATCAAATGGAATTTCACCAAATTCCTCGTTGACCAAAACGGCAAAGTCATCAAGCGCTATGCACCGTCAGTCAAACCTGAAGCCTTGCATGACGACATCGAAAAACTGCTTTAACCAGGAGAAACCATCATGACCATCAATATTGGCGACGCCATTCCGGCTTGCACACTCAAAACCATGGGCGCGGAAGGTCCTGCGGACATCACCACCGATGACCTGTTTAAGGGCAAAAAAGTGGTGTTGTTTGCGCTGCCAGGCGCCTTTACACCAGGCTGCTCGATGGCGCATCTGCCCGGCTTTGTCGCACACGCCGATACCATTAAAGCCAAAGGCGTCGATACGATTGCCTGCCTGTCCGTTAACGACGCGTTTGTGATGGGCGCATGGGGCGAGGCCCAGAACGCCAGCGAGATTTTGATGCTGGCTGACGGCAACGGTGAGTTTACGAAGAATGTGGGGCTCGAACTCGACGCCAGCGGATTTGGCATGGGCCACCGCTCGCAGCGCTATTCGATGATCGTGGAAGACGGCAAAGTCACGTCACTCAACGTGGAAACCGGTCCCGGTGTCGAAGCAAGCTCAGCCGAGACCATTGTCAAACAACTCTAATCCCGCCGCGTCCGTGATGGGCGGCGTCGGCCACCTGGCCCGCCGCTCGTCACGTCAAGCCACCTCGTGCACGTTCGTGCAGGCGGCCTGACCCAACTCTACATCGCTTTGTCGGCGCGCAGAACCGTGCTGATGGTCTTCAGAATAATGATCATGTCTGTCGTCAACGACCAGTTGTCGATGTAGTACAGATCGTGCTTTACACGCTCCATGATCTGTTCGTCAGTATTGGTTTCACCACGCCAGCCGCTGACCTGAGCCCAACCCGTAATGCCGGGCTTCACCCGATGCCGTGCGGCGTACTCACTCACCACGTCTTCATACAAACGTAAGCCGGCTTTCGCCTGCAGCGCATGGGGCCTTGGTCCGACGATCGACATCTCGCCCTTGAGCACATTAAAAAACTGCGGCAGTTCGTCAAGACTTGAGCGGCGCAGGAAGCGACCCAGGCGCGTGATACGCGGATCGTTCTTTTGCGTGAGCTGGCTACCGGCCGCATCGCTTCTGTCGGTGTACATCGTGCGGAACTTGTAGACGTTAATGAGCTTGTTGGTAAACCCATAGCGCGGCTGTCGAAACAGTACCGGGCCCGGGCTGTCCAGTTTCA
>CAYGSQ010000002.1:0-2041 GCA_964352435.1 uncultured Gammaproteobacteria bacterium
CAACAAGACGTTGTGGTCCATGAACAAGCCCGACGGGTTTGATTGCCCCGGCTGTGCGTGGCCGGATGCAGATCCCCACGGTTCATTTCAATACTGTGAAAACGGCGCCAAAGCGGTGGCGTGGGAGGCCACGGCAAAGCGGGCACCGCCACAGCTGTTTGCGGATTACACGGTGCAACAGTTGCGTGCCAAAGATGATCATTGGCTCGAAGGGCAGGGCCGCCTGACCGATCCGCTGCGCTATAACCCGGCGACCGATCGCTATGAATTGACCTCCTGGGACGAAGCATTTCGCTGTATCGGCGAGCATTTACGCACGCTTGAGAACCCGGATCAGGCAGAGTTTTATACCTCGGGTCGCACCAGTAACGAGGCCGCGTTTTTGCTTCAGTTGATGGCGCGTCTGTTGGGGACCAACAACTTTCCCGATTGTTCGAACCTGTGCCATGAAGCATCAAGCGTTGGCCTGCCGCGCTCCATCGGCGTTGGCAAAGGTACCGTGACGCTGGACGATTTCGAGCACTGTGATGCCATTTTCAGTTTTGGCCACAACCCAGGAACCAACCACCCGCGGATGCTTGGGGTTCTGCGCGAGGCCGCGCAGCGTGGCGCGCGGATCGTGGTGTTCAATCCGCTGCGAGAGCGCGGTTTGCAGCGATTCCGGGATCCGAAGAATCCGCGCGAGATGTTAACCGGGCAATCAACGCTTATCGCCACCGACTACTATCAGGTGCGTGTGGGCGGCGATATCGCGGCGATCAATGGCGTTCTCAAAGCACTCCTGGATCACGCGCGAGGTGTGGACGAGTCGTTCATTGATGCGCACGTGGACGGCTTCGATGCGCTGCGCGACATGCTGCGGCAACTGACCTGGTCCGAGATCGAAAGCGCCAGCGGTCTGTCGCGCGCGCAGCTGGTCGCCGCCGCCGACACCTACGCGCGCGCCGACGCGTCGATCGTGGTGTACGGCATGGGCATTACACAACATCAGCACGGCACGGATAACGTGCGGGCGTTGGCCAATTTGGCCTTGCTAAAAGGCAATATCGGGCGACCTGGCGCGGGCATCTGCCCCGTGCGCGGCCACAGTAATGTGCAGGGTGATCGAACGATGGGTATTTGGGAGAAGCCGTCAGCGGCGTTCCTGAGCAAGATGGCCGCAGGCGTCGGTGCACCGATGCCAAGCGCACCCGGGCACACGGTGGTCGATGCGATCGCCGCCATGCAGCGGGGCGACGCCCGCGTGTTCTTGGCCATGGGTGGCAATCTGCTCGGTGCATCGCCGGATCCGGTGGGCGTTGGCGAGGCGTTGTCAAAACAAGCGCTGACCGTGTCGATTGCGACCAAGCTCAATCGCAGCCACCTGTCGCCCGGTAGTGATGGATTCTTATTGCCGTGTCTCGGGCGTACCGAATTGGATATTCAGTCCAGCGGTGCACAGTCGATTACCGTCGAAGATTCCATGTCGATGGTGCACGCCTCGCGTGGTGTCAACGAGCCTGCATCGCCGATGCTCAAATCCGAATGTGCGATCGTCGCGGGCATAGCGGAGCATGCCGTGCCGGATGCCACGATTGACTGGCGTGGGTTGACGGATGATTACGCGAAGATTCGCGATCTCATTGCGCGATCAATCGACGGCTTCGACAATTTTAACGAGCGCTTGAAAGTGCCCGGTGGATTTCATCTACCCAATGCGGCGCGGCAGCGCGTTTGGCATACCGCATCGAAGCGTGCGCAGTTTGCGGTGACGCCGTTGCCGGTTGGCGACGGCGGGCAGGATGAGCGCGATCTGGTTCTGACAACCGTGCGCTCCCATGACCAGTACAACACCACGATTTATGGCCACGATGATCGCTATCGTGGCATCAGGAATCGGCGCAACGTATTGTTCATGAATCGTGATGATGTCGTGGCGATGGGTTTGAGCGAGGGTGCGAAGGTGAGTTTGATCCATCGCGTCGCGGATCCGCAGCGGCATCGACTCGATGGCTTGGAGGTAGTGGCTTACGCAATTCCAACGGGTTGTTGTGCGACGTAC
>CAYGSQ010000002.1:2051-26507 GCA_964352435.1 uncultured Gammaproteobacteria bacterium
CGACGTACTTTCCCGAAGCGAATGTCCTGATTCCGGCCGATCATTTTGATCGCGCCAGTTCCACGCCGGGATACAAGTCCGTACCCGTTCGGGTGCTTTCAGTTGACCTGCGTGAACATCCGCAATTCGAATGACGCGCGGATCCAGTACTCATTGCGTCGCCCGTGCCCATCCCACACCCATGAAGTTGAGAATGCGCAATCGTGCTTAGTTATCGTCACGCCTACCATGCGGGCAATCATGCCGACGTGCTCAAGCACATCGTGCAAATAGAAATACTGTCCTATCTGCTGCGCTCCGAAAAACCACTGATGTATATCGACACCCATGCCGGTGCCGGTCGCTACAATCTTGCGCAGGCGCCGTCCGCGACACAGGGCGAGTTTACGGATGGCGTCGGTCGGTTGTGGGCTAGCCCATCGCTCCCTGAACCGGTGCAGCGATATAGAGACCTGGTGCGCACGTTTAATGCTGCGGGTCAGCTGACTTGCTACCCCGGTTCTCCGGCAATCGCGCAAGCGCTTTTGCGCGAGGTGGATCGGATGGCGCTTTACGAACTGCACTCCACTGATTTTCGGTCGCTTGCGGAACTTGAAAAAGGACCGGGTGCGCGCTGCCGTGTACACAAGGAAGACGGTTTCGCCGGGCTAAAAAGTTTGCTGCCGCCGGCAACGCGGCGGGCGATGGTCATGATTGATCCAAGCTATGAGCTTGGCAGCGACTACAAGCAGGTCGTCAATGCACTGCGCGATGCGCGCCGCCGCTTCGCGAATGGCGTCTATGTCATTTGGTATCCGCGCCTGGTCAAACATGACGCCGACCGTTTGCCCTCGCGATTGCAGGCCGCCGCGGGTGAGCGCTGGCTGGACGTGCGTCTGAACGTACGCGCGCGTGGTGACAAAACGTCCGGTTTGTTCGGTAGTGGCATGTTCGTGATTAATCCGCCCTATACGTTGCCCCAGGCACTCGAAGCCACGATGCCCTACCTCGCGGAGCAGCTGGCCTTCGATGCGCACGCGCGCTACACCCTCGATTTTCGGATCCCGTGACGCTGTGCCCGTATTTGGCGTGAATTGCGCAACGCAGTAGACTCCGTTGATCGCCCGGTTTGAGTTTTCGCTTTCAGTAACCTAACCCCTAACCCGACCGCCCAACCCACACAAGGCCGAACATGATGGATGACAAGACGAACTACGAACCGCCCAAGGTTTGGCAATGGCAAAAAGAAAGCGGCGGGAACTGGGCGAGCATTAATCGTCCAATTGCCGGTCCGACGCACGACAAGGCGCTGCCCGTCGGCGTGCATCCGCTGCAGCTCTACTCCCTCGCAACACCCAACGGCATTAAGGTCACGGTAATGTTGGAGGAGTTACTGGCGCTTGGTATTGATGGCGCGCAATACGATGCGCACCTGATCAAGATTGGTGACGGCGACCAGTTTGGCAGTGGCTTTGTGGACGTCAATCCCAACTCAAAAATTCCCGCCATGATGGATCACAGCACGACACCGCCGACACGGGTCTTTGAGTCCGGCTCAATATTGCTCTATCTGGCCGAGAAGTTTGGCGTGCTTTTGCCCGCGGACGCCGCAGCGCGCGCCGAGTGTCTGAGCTGGCTTTTCTGGCAGATGGGCAGCGCGCCGTATTTGGGCGGTGGCTTCGGCCACTTTTACCAGTACGCGCCGGTCAAGCTCGAGTACCCCATTGATCGATTTTCGATGGAAGTGAAGCGCCAGCTGGACGTGCTGGAGCGGCATTTGGCCGCGAACGCTTATCTGGGCGGGGATGAATATTCGATTGCCGATATGGCCGTGTGGCCGTGGTACGGCGCACTTGCGCTGGGGCGGCTTTATGATGCAGCCGAATTTCTCGACACGGCGTCGTACAAACATCTCAACCGCTGGGCCAGCAGTATCGACGCGCGTCCGGCGGTGGTCCGTGGCCGTATGGTCAATCGCACCTGGGGTGAGCCGCATGAACAGCTGCACGAGCGTCACGACGCCAGTGATTTCGATTTGCGCACACAGGACAAGCTCGACGCGGCAACCTGATCTTCCGCGCAATCGACTCATTGCGTAATTGGTGAACCCGTCACATGACAGCGTCGTGCGCAATAGATAGACTCCGCGCGTGAAATACCGTAGCGATATCGACGGGTTGCGTGCGCTGGCCGTGCTGTCCGTCATTGTGTTCCATATATCCGAGGCACTGCTGCCCGGCGGGTTTGTGGGCGTCGACATATTTTTCGTGCTGTCTGGCTACCTGATCACGCTGCATATCGTCAGCGAAATCGATGCCCGGCGTTTTTCTCTCGCCGAATTTTATCGCCGCCGCATCAAGCGCATTGCGCCCGCGATGTTGGTCGTACTTGGCGTCACGTTCGTACTGGCCCAATTCCTGATGCTTCCCGAAGACGCCGAACGTGTCGCGGAGAGCAGTTTGTGGTCGCTGCTGTCGTTGGCCAACGTCTATTTCTGGCTTTTTCAGGACACCAGCTACTTCGCCGCCTCAAGCAGCGAATTGCCGCTTCTGCACCTGTGGTCACTGGGTGTCGAAGAACAGTTTTACGTGTTTTGGCCATTAATTTTGATGGTGGCGTATTCGGCAACCCGCCGCGTAGGTTTTGGCATCGCCGCGGCAACGGTAGCGGTCGCCTCGTTCGCGTTTGGTCAATGGTATTTCACCGCTGACCCGTCGTTCGTTTACTACATGCTGCCAACCCGCGCGGGCGAGTTGATGACCGGGGCGCTGCTTGCGCATTACGTCAACGCGGCGGGAGACGAGGGTCCGCCCGCGTGGGTGGCGAATCTGGCGGCCGTGACGGGATTGGTGTTGGTGCTTGGTTCACTGGTGTGGGTGTCGCAAACGCGCGTCTTCCCCGGCTTTCAGGCGGTGCCACCGACGCTGGGTACGGCGCTTCTGTTGCTGGCCGGTCAATACGGTCAGTCGCCGATCACGCGGTTTTTCCAGCTTAAGCCACTCGTGTGGATCGGCCTGATTTCCTATTCCGCCTATTTGATCCACTGGCCTATCCTGGCGTTCCTCCGCTACGGTGGCGTGCCGATTACGCTGCTTGTGGGCGTTGCTGTTTTGGTGGCAACGCTGGCTCTGGCGTGGCTCAACTATCGCTATGTCGAACAACCGCTGAGGCGTACGCGGCGAAGTCTCTGGCAGGTATTTGTGCTTCAATTTGCCGTGCCGGTCGGTGTGCTGGGCGTGCTGGCGTTGGCGGCGAGGAAGCTCGACGGTTACGGCGTGAGGCCTTATATGGGCGACTACGCAGCGTCGCTCGACGCCGTGCGCATGAGTATGCAGGCACCTTACGCCAACCCGAATATTTGTCAGTCGCCTGTCGTCACGCCGGACGATCTCAACAACGAACAGTGTGTGCTTGGGGCCCGTGTGGACGGCCAGCCGGTTCGTGCCCTGTTAGTCGGTGACTCCATTGCCGCCCAGTATGTGGGCATGCTTGGTCAATTTGCCGATGCGTCCGGTTTTTCGTTCCGCAACGTCGCGGCGAGTGCCTGCCCACTAATATATGCGGACCCGGCCCCGTTTGTGACCGCGCGACGCGTGAGCGATTGTCGTGAGTCCCTGTCTGTACTGCGCCCTGTTCTGGACGACTACGATGTGCTGATCATAGGTTCCGCGTGGGCCTATTATCACTCCGAATCACAGACGTTCTATCCCACGTTTTTCGAGTCTGTTGAGACCTGGCTTGCCAGCGGTAAAAAACTGATTTTATTGGGCAAACCGACGCTTATCCCCGGCTACGATCGCCGTTGCCGCCAAAAGGCGCTGAGCATGCCGTTTGTAAACTGCGATTTGAGCGACGTGCCGATGGATCCGGACGTCAAGCGCGGCAACGAACGCATCCGTGATTTTGCGGCCAGCACCGCGGGCGTCAGTTTCTACAACCCCAACGAGTATCTGTGCCCCAACGACCAGTGCCGGGTCGCGGACGATCAGGGCGAACCACTGTTCTTCGATTACGGCCATTTGTCGGTTCCGGGATCGGAGTGGCTTGGGCAGCGGATTTTGGAGCGCGACGGCGTGCCGGCCGTGTTTGACGCACTTGGCAATCCGCGCCAATAATCCGTCAATGTCTTGAAACTGTGCAATTTTCGAGCAATTCTGCACGGACTGGGTCTATAAGTGACGCGTAATTAACCAGTTGCCGAATTGTGGCCATCCGAGACCGGGACTGGTTCACAGAATTGGTGATTGAACATATACAACGCGTCATCCGTTCACTAATATTGCAGCAATATCAACAAACTTCGATCCGGCGGCCGCTCACGCGTGCCCGTTGGCGCACGAATTCTATGCCAACACTCTCCGTCGGAATGCCTGTCTACAATGGCGAGCGGTATCTGGAATCTGCAATCCAGTCCGTTCTCGACCAGACGTATGACGACTTCGAGCTCATCATTGCAGACAATGCATCGACCGATCGTTCGGCCGACATTTGTCGCGATTTCGCCGCGCAGGACGCGCGCATTCGCTACTTGCGCAATGAGCAAAATATCGGCGCGGCGGCCAACTACAATCTGTTGTTTCAAGAGGCCCAGTGTGAGTTTTTCCGCTGGAACAACTCGGACGATCTGCTTGAGCCGACCTTGCACGAAAAGTGCTACCGCGCACTGCGGGACAACCCCGATGCGGTGCTGGCGGCCGGGACCACCGTATTGATCAATGACGACGGCGCCAAAATGGATAACTACGTGGACGATCTGCACATCGTCAACGAACGTCCCAGTACGCGCTTCCGCGAATTTTTTGACCGTGTCGGCCTGACCAATGTGATCTATGGCCTGATGCGCAAGACGCCGCTTGGCAAGACCGAGCTGATGGGTGATGGATCGATACCGACTGCCGACATTGTATTCATGGCTCACCTGGTGCTGCAGGGCAAATTTATCGTACTCGACGAGCCGCTATTTTACCGCCGTATGCACGAGCAAAGCAGCAGCGCCGACCGCGACGATATGGATAAACAGGCATCGTTCTGGAACGCCGGCACGGCGAGCCTTGGGCGGGCTGGCTGGAAACGGATCCGGGCCTATCGTCGCGCCGTCGCCAATACTTCATTGCCGACGGCGGAATCTGTGGCCCTGTACAAGATTTTGGTCAGGATGCTGTGGGATAACCGACTCAAGCTCAGCGCGGAACTGATTCGCGGCTAAACCTTTTTTTCGATTTGATGGAGACACCCCTATGCGAGTTCTGGTAACTGGCCACAAAGGCTACATTGGTACGGTCATGGTACCGATGCTGCAAGCACGCGGCCATTCCGTCATTGGTATTGACAGCGATCTGTATCGCAACAGCACCTACGGTACACCACCGGAGCCTGTGGATGAGATCATCAAGGATGTGCGCGACATTGAAAAGTCGGACCTTGAAGGCGTCGAAGCGGTGGTCAGTCTGGCGGCGCTATCCAACGACATGCTGGGTGACTTCAATCCTGAACTGACCTACCAGATCAACCATCAGGCATCTGTGCGTCTGGCTGAACTTGCCATCGAACTTGGCATTCGTCGCTATGTGTTCGCATCGTCGTGCAGCATGTACGGCGCCGCTGGCGACAAAGTTCTGGACGAGAGTGCCGATTTTCACCCCGTGACGGCTTACGCAACGTCGAAAGTGTGGGTGGAACGTGACGTAAGCCAAATGGCCACCGATGATTTCAGCCCGACGTTCATGCGTAATTCGACGGCGTATGGCGTGTCGCCACGCATTCGCTTTGACGTGGTCCTCAACAATCTGTCGGCCTGGGCGTATACGACAGGCAAAGTGCGGATGAAGAGCGACGGTTCGCCGTGGCGGCCGCTGGTGCACATTGAGGACATTTCACGCGGTGTGATCGCGGCGCTGGAATCGCCACGTGAAAAGGTGCACAACGAGGCCTTTAACGTCGGCCGCAACAGCGAAAACTATCAGGTCAAAGAGCTGGCCGAGTTTGTGCGTCAGACGATCCCCAATTGCGATATCAGTTTTGCCGGTGATGCCAGTCCCGACCTGCGCAACTACCGCGTTAACTTCGATAAGTTCGCTAACACCTTCCCCGACTTCCCGCTGCAGTGGAGTGCGCTGGAAGGGGCAAAGTCGATCTACGAGTCGTACGCCAAATTTGGCCTCGACAAGGATGATTACGAGGGACCCAAGTACAAGCGTATCGCGCAGCTCAAAAACCTGATCGAAACAGGCCAGCTTGACGACACCATGCGCTGGACCTGATCGTGGAATTCAAACCCACGGATATCGACGGTGCGTATTTGATCGTGCCCAAAAAAATCGGCGATGAGCGTGGATTTTTTGCGCGCGCCTGGTGCGAAAACGAGTTTCGTGAAGCTGGCCTGAACCCGACAGTCGTCCAGAGCAATATGGCAGTCAGCAAGTACAAAGGCACGCTGCGTGGTTTGCACTACCAACGTGCGCCACATCAGGAAGTGAAAATTGTGCGCTGTGTGCGCGGTGCGATGTTTGATGTCATCGTTGATGTGCGGCCGGATTCCCCCACGTTTCGCAAGTGGGTTGGGTTTGAGCTAAACACCGACAATCATCATGCTTTGGTGGTGCCTGAGGGCTGTGCCACCGGCTACATGACTTTGTGTGATGATACCGAAATGTACTATCACACGACGGCCGCGTTCGCGCCCGATGCAGCGACGGGCGTGCGCTATGATGACCCGGCGTTTGCTATTGAGTGGCCGCTAACGCCGACCGTTTTGTCCGATCAGGATCAAACCTGGCCGCATCTCGACGCCAACCAGGCGTCTTCCTAATATTGTTCTAGAGGTCACATGTCATGTTGATTGTCGATACCGCTCTTAAGAAACGCGCCGCTGCCAACAATCCGATTCGCGTTGGTTTGGTCGGTGCCGGTTACAGCGGGCGTAAAATTGCCTATCAAATTACCGACGGAATTGACGGCATGGAGGTTGTGGCTATTTGCAACCGTACGGTCGACAACGCGCGTGAAGCGTATGCCTATGCGGGCATTGATGACGTCAAGGTCGTGACTAGTGCCGCCGACGTCGATCGCTGTATTGCTGCGGGCAAAGCGGCTATCACCGACGATTTCCACGCACTCACCGAGTCCGAGCAAATTGAGGTTATCGTTGATGCCACGGGTATCGTGACCTACGGCGCCGAAGTCGGCGATTCAGCCATCGAGCACGGTAAACACCTGGTGCTCATGAACGTTGAGATGGACGCAACGGTTGGCGCTATCCTGAGCGCCAAGGCGCGTGCCAAAGGCGTAACCTATTCAAACAGCGATGGCGACGAACCTGGCGTTGCAATGAACATGATCCGCTTTGTTAAGTCGATTGGTCTAAAGCCCGTGGTCGCGGGCAATCTCAAAGGACTGTACGACCCATATCGCAACCCGGAAACGCAGCAGGCGTTCGCCGCGGCCAACAATCAGAAACCCGCGACAATGGCGCACTTCGCAGACGGCACCAAGCTGTCGATGGAGCTTACCGTGCTGGCAAACGGTGCCGGTTTCGGTGTAGCCAAGCGCGGTATGTATGGTCCCTCGCTGGAGCATGTCAACGACGGCCCGGCGTACTACCTCGACAAACTGATCGATGGCGGCATGGTCGACTTTACCGTCGGTGCCGCGCCGTCCAACGGTGCGTTTGTGCTGGGCTACAGCGAAGATGCTATGCGCGCAGACTTCCTTAAATATCTTAAAATGGGTGAGGGGCCACTTTATTGCTTCTACACGCCATTTCATTTGCCGCAACTTGAAATACCCAACACCATTGCGCGTGCTGTCCTGTTCGATGATGCGGCCGTGGCGCCAGGTGGCGCACCCACCTGCGACTCGATTGCCATCGCCAAGAAGGACCTGCAGCCAGGCGAATTGCTGGACGGCCTCGGTGGCTTCGGCGCCTACGCCCTGATCGACAACTACGCGACGAGCGTGGCCGATAACTGCCTGCCAATGGGCGTCTCGGAAGGCTGCACCATGGTGCGTGCAGTGGCGAAAGATCAGCCAATCACCTACGCTGATGTGTCGGTGCCGGAAGGTCGGCATCTGGACAAGCTGCGCGCCGAGCAGAACAAGACGTTCGGCTTTTAGCTACAATCGCGACTATTGATCGATCGGATAAATCATGAAAACTGTACTTTTTTGCGGCGGCTTCGGCACACGCTTGCGCGACTATTCAGACACGTTGCCCAAGCCGTTGGTCGAGGTGGGTAATCGTCCCATCATGTGGAACCTCATGAAGTATTACGCGTTTCATGGGCACAAGGATTTCGTCCTGTGTCTTGGATATCGCGGCGACTTGATCAAAAAGTTCTTTTTGACCTACGACGAGTGTCTGTCGACCGACTTTTCCCTGTCGCCGACGCAGGACCGGCGCAATCGCCGCGTTGAGTTGTTGGGGCCGGATATCTCCGATTGGAAAATTCTGTTCCGTGATACCGGCCTGCACAACAATATTGGCCAGCGTTTGATGGCCGTGCGCTCAGAGGTCGAAAACGAAGAAATGTTTTTGGCCAACTATTCCGATGCGCTGTGTGATCTGCCGATGAACGACATGATCAACAAATTTCGCGACAGCGACGCATTGGCCGCGTTCATTGCCGTACGCCCGTCCAACAGCTTGTCCAAGATCGAATATCAGGACGACGGCATCGTCACGGCCATCGACTATCTCAGTGACTCAGTGTTGATCAATGGTGGGTTCTTCGTGTTGCGGCCCGAAATTTTCAATTACATCGAACCCGGCGACGAGTTGGTTGAGCAGCCCTTTGCGCGGCTGATCAAGGAGCGCAAGCTGATGACCTATCGCTACGACGGTTTTTGGCGCGCCATGGATACGTTCAAGGACAAGAAAAAGTTCGATGACATGTACGAGTCCGGCGAGCGCACCTGGGAAGTCTGGAATACGGACCAGTAGCGGGCATTGCGATGTTGAGTTTGTCGCTGTTTGAAAACCCGCAGCTATCACGCGTCTTGTGTCTGGGCGCCCATTGTGACGACGTAGAAATCGGCATGGGTGCTACGCTGTCGGCGCTGGCCGAGGCGCGACCCGACGTGCAAATCGAAATCTGTGTGCTCACAGGCAACGAGGTACGCAGTAAGGAAACGCACGCCGCGCTTGGCGACATGCTCGGCGATCATGCTCACACCAATGTCGACGTCTTTGCTTTTCGCAACGGTCACTTTCCGTGGCAGGCCACCGAAATAAAGGCGCACATCGAGAAATACAAAGCGTTCGATCCCCAGCTGGTCTTTACCCACTACCGGCATGATCATCATCAGGATCATCGGACGGTCAGTGAGCTGACGGCCAACACGTTTCGCGACCATCTGGTGCTCGAATACGAAATTCTCAAATATGACCCCGATCTTGGCAATCCCAATGTGTTCGTCTCGCTCTCACGCGAACAACTGACGCGCAAAATTGATATCCTGATGCGGCGATTTGAAAGCCAGCTCGATAAACATTGGTTTTCGCGCGATGTGTTTGATGCACTCGCAAGCATTCGGTGTTTTCATATGGCCAGTCCATCGGTGTTTGCTGAGTCGTTTTACGCCAACAAGCTAGCGCTCTCGATTTAGTGTCCTGTTGCGCCAATTCGCCGAGCTATTCCGGGCGAGTTTCTGCGCTGGCGGCCGTGTGGCTACGCGCCATGTTCTAGCGGCTTTGCGCCGCCTGCCTACACTTGGGGAGTTTAGGTGACCAATCAGTTGTTTTTGAGGACCGTGCAGGTCTTGTGCAGCGCGTGTACCTGTGCAATTGCATTCGCGTCTGTGGCGCAAGAAGCAGGGTTCCAATACGAAATCATTGACCCCGCAGGTCCTGTCTCGCCTTGGGGCAAGTCGGTGGGTGATCTCAACCATGACGGTTGGACCGATATTATCATCGGTGGTCATCAGCGCCGTGCGTTTTCATTCGCGCAGCGGATTCGCAACAAGCTTGGATTGTTTGACGCCGATGCCCAGAAGGGCGAGCTGGTCTGGTACGCCTCACCCACTTGGACGAAACACACTATTTCTACCGCCTTCGCCTTGCGCACCGATGTCGAAAGTGGGGACATTGATGGAGACGGTCTGGCTGACGTTGTCGCCGTCAGCGACCAGGGTCTCATCTGGTTTCGCGCACCGGACTGGACGCCGACGATCATCGACGAGCGCAAATTTCACGACGTTGAATTGGCCGACATGAATCTGGACGGCCAGCTCGAGATCGTCGTGCGCAACCAGAGTTTGTTTGGCTACGAGAACGGCAATGCGATCGGTATTTTCACACGCGATGGGACCGACTGGTCCGTGCAGGTGCTCAAGGCGCCGCACGGCGAGGGTCTACTGGTGCACGATCTGCACGGGGACGCCGTACCGGAGATCATCGTCAACCGTGTATTCCTGACGGGCGACCGTTCGGGCTCACCGTGGCGCCAAACGCGCTACTCGTCGTGGACCTGGCAGGATGTGTTTGTGGCTGCCGCGGACATGAACGGCGATGGGCTGACGGATATTGTGTTGTCGCCGGCCGAGTCCGAAGGGCAACGTCACCGCATCTCCTGGTTTGGTGCCGACGACGCTGAGCCGGGTCGCTGGCGGGAGCATGTCATCGATACCGATACCGAAGCAGTCCATCATTTCGTTGGCGCAGCGGATTTCGATGGCGATGGCCATATGGATATCGCGACCGCGCAGATGACGCAGGGCGACGATCCCGACGAAGTGGCCGTCTACATCAACCAGGGTGATGGTGAACAGTTCAAGAAGTCGGTGCTTGCGACGACGGGTTCACACAGTATGCGCATCGCGGACATTGACGGTGATTTTGACCCGGACCTGATCGGCGCGAACTGGCAGAAAGACAACTATGACGGCCCATACCCGGTAGAGCTGTGGCGCAACGTGCGTGCACCCGCAACCCGCTGGCGTCGTCACGTGATCGACAACGCGCGGCCAGGCCAGGCCCTGTTTGTGTTTGCGGACGACCTTAACGGCGACGCACTTCCGGATTTGGTGAGCGGTGGCGTCTGGTATGCCAATCCAGGCAGCCTTGGTGGCACGTGGGCGCGCAGCGCGATTGGGGCCAAAGCCGAAAACGCCGCCGTCGTCGCGGATTTCGATCGCGACGGCTACGCCGATATTTTAGCCAGTGGGTGGCGTGGCTACGGCAAGCCGTCGCTGTCGACAAAAATTTTGGCCAAATTGGGTTTGGCGGAAGATCCGTACGCAAGCACCGGTAACGTTTTTGTCTGGGCACGTAACAACGGTGACGGTCAGTTTACCGTGGTGCAAAACTTGCCTGCAGCGCAAGGGGACTTTCTGCAAGGGGCAACGTTGTTTACGGCAGCAGGCAAACGGCAGGTTGCGTTGTCCTTTCATGGCACCGGCTCGACGCTGCAGGCCTACGTTGTGCCGGATGATCCGCTGACTGAGCGTTGGGCCGTGCGGACGATTTCGCCAGCGTCTCAAAACGAGGCCGTGTCCGCCGCCGATCTGGATGGTGACGGCGTGGTCGAGTTGATCACGGGCACACAGAGTATTGCGGTCGCTGGCGGCGCGGTGCGCACGTTGCACGAGACGTCTGCGCTACCCGATCGTCATCGCGTGGTCGACTTGAACGGTGACGGACAGCTCGATGTCGTGGTTGGCTACGAGGCGATTTCGCGCCCGGGCGTGGTCGCCTGGTATCAGCGGTCATCGGATAATCCGGACGCTCCGTGGCAAGAAAATGTTATCCGCGAGCTGGTCGGGCCGATGAGTCTTGATGCGGGCGACGTCGATGGGGACGGCGATATCGACGTGATTGTGGGTGAACATAATCTGGACGCGCCGTCACAGTCGCGCTTGGTCTGGCTCGAAAATCTGGATGGTGACGCGACGCGTTGGCGCTCCCACTTGTTGCATCTGGGCGATGAGCATCATGACGGGGCACAGCTGGTCGATCTCGATAAAGACGGTGATCTGGACGTGGTTTCCATTGGCTGGGGTCACCATAACGTCATCGTCTACGAAAACCCTCAATGAGGTGATCCGGCTCGCATTGTCGCTATTCATTAGGGGGGCGTACTACTTCGAGCAGGCGGCCAACGGCAATAGCTGCTATACCTAAAGTAGATAAAAGCGTGTGCGGCCCTGCCGCAGCACAACGCGCGGCCCGTCTCGATTTGTCGAAAGATTTGCTTTGGGGAGCTTCAAATGATCTACGCAGCTGCACGCGACGTTCGTCGCGGATTGCTTTTCTTGTCGATTTTGTGTGGTTTTTTCGCGCTGTCGCTCACGGCAGCGGCGGCTGATGTGGCCTCTCTTGGCGTGGTGACGTCCGATTTGGCCAAGTCGCCAAGTGCCGATGCAGGTCATAGTCAGACTGCTGTTATCGGTCAACGTGTCGTGCTCGATGCGACGTCGTCAATCAATCCGGCAGGCGATGCGTTGGGCTATGTGTGGACGCTGCAAGCCCCGGCCGGCAGCGGTGCAATACTCGACGACCCAACAAGTCCGCGCCCCTCTTTTGTCGTCGACCTGCTTGGCGACTACGCGGCAACGCTTGTGGTTGGTAACCAAAAATACCGCAGCGCACCGGCGCAGGTTGCGGTCAGCACCGGCAACGTCGCGCCCGTCGCGGACGCAGGCGCCGATCAACACGCCTGGGTTGGCCAAAGCGTTACGCTTGATGCCGGACAGTCTTTCGACGCGAATGGCGATGCACTGGCGTTCGTTTGGGCGGTGCGTGAGGCACCGACACACAGTCGCGCGTCAGTCGCGGATCCTCGCGGCGCAAACACAAGCTTCGTCCCTGATGTGCCGGGAAATTATGTGCTGGAGCTGTTTGCACACGATGGCAATCAACGGGGCGCACTTGATCTGGTCACGCTCAGTACCGTTGATGCACCGCCCCAGGTCAATGCGGGTGACGATCGCAGAGCCTTCACCGGTCAAACGCTCCCGTTGGATGCCGGCGCTTCGTTTGATCCCGAACGACAGGCGTTGACGCACAGCTGGTCGGTGCTGCACGCGCCGGCGGGCAGTTCGGTAGCTATAGCAGGTGCCGGAGGCGAACGGGCCAGTCTGCGTCCCGACGTACCCGGTCTTTACGTCGTGCAGCTTACGACCAGTGACGGTCGTCATCCCGACGCTTTCGACACCGTTGTGATCGATGTCGCCCGTGCGGCGCATGGCGGGATTTCCCAAACACGTGGTGGCACGGGTCTGGATACGGACGGCGACGGTATCCCCGACGATGTGGATAACTGCGCCGAGCTATTTAATCCCACGCAGCTGGATACCAATGGTGATGGCTACGGCAACCGCTGTGACGCTGATTTGGATAACGATGGTTTTATCACCAACTTTGGTGATCTCGGTTTGCTGAGGCTCGCGTTTTTCTCTAGTCCCGGTGCGGCGAACTGGAACCCCGATGCCGACTTTAACGAGGACAATGTCGTCAACTTTATTGACCTTGGCATCATGCGGACGTTTTTCTTCGGTCCACCCGGGCCAATCGCGGTGACCTTCATCAACCCGGCTGGCGGTAGCTGGCACGATCCGGCCAACTGGTTGCCGCCGGTTGTGCCAACCACCGTGCACACCGTGCGGATTGATCTGGATCCGGGGGTGGTCGTTGAGTATTCCACCGGCGATAGCGAGATTGCGGGCATTCGTACAACCAGTCCTGTGTTGCTGTCGGGTGGCTCGTTGAGTGTGGCGGGAAATGCACAATTCAATGCTGATCTGACAATCGACGGGGCGACGCTGGAGAATGCCAATATTCTCGCCTCCGTGGCGCAGCCGGCGCCGACTATTCGTGCTGCCGCGGCCACGCTGTCAACCTTCGATGCTGTAACCCTTGCGGCACGACTGGAGATTGAGCCGGGGGCGACGCTGAACGTTTTGGGTGGACTGACCTTGAACGGTGGGCAGATCGATCTGATCAGCGATAACAATTTCACGCAGCTTCAGTTTTCAGGGTCCAATGGCAGCAGTTCTACCTTGGGTGGTATTGGTGAGATTGTCTTCGGTGGCACGACGGCCCTCGACAATCGAAACCGCGTGGTCGTTTCAAGCACCAACCACGATTTAGTCATTGAGCCTGACGTATTGATTCGCAACGGCACGGCGGGTGGCCAGGTTCTGACCACCGGTTTGAACGGCGTCACCTTGCAAGGCATCGTGCGTGCATCATTGCCCGGCCGATCAATCGCGCTCAATGCGAGACCCTTGACGATCAACGGTACGCTTGAGGTTTCGAACGATAGCTTGTTGGTGGCGACATTCACCGACGTGGGCGGCGCGGTCGGTGCGGGCGCCACGGTCACGGTCGATACGGGCGAGCTGGAACTGCGCGGGGACTTTGTCAGCAGCGCTGACATGACGATTGCCAATGGCACGCTGGATCTCGGCAATGCGCTCAGCGATATGTGGATGAATGCTGGTTCTATTACGCTAACCGATGGATTGCTTCAGGCCGGCGGCAGTTTTGACACGACGGCCATTGGCGCCATGACCGGCACGGGTCAATCAATTATCGACGGCGCGTTTGATAACTCAGGTCAGTCTACAGATCTGGAGGCATTGTTTCCCGGTGCCGTTTCATTCGCCACCGGCGGTTCAATTATTGGCGGCTCGCTCGTTACGTCGCCGCTGCTGTTGCCACGCAACCAGAATTTCGAACTGGATGGGGTCACGCTATCGGTTGATCTGTTGCTCGAGCCCAATTCGATCATGAGCGTGCGCAATGGACTGGTGCTCGACAATGCCCGAGTGACGCTGGACAGCGATAATAATTTCACGACGCTTCGCTTTGTCGGGGTTGTCGATGAAGTGGTCACACTTGGCGGCGTGGGTGAAATCGCGTTCGCAGGTACGACGCAGATCGATAATCGCAACCGCATTGCGCTTTTGTCCAGCGGTATGGAGCTCGTGATTGAGCCGGGCATTACCGTGCGCAGTACTACGGCGGCCGGTCAAATTTCGCTTAGTGCAAGCAATCAATCCCTACTCATGCGCGGTACAGTGGTGTCTGACCTCACTGGGCGCTTGATCACGTTGAGCGCTGGTTCGATGGCAATAGAGGGCACGCTCGATGTTACGAATGATGCGCGCATGCAACTGGACTTTGGTAGCACTGGGTCGATCATTGCGACAACGGCGTCTGTAACCGTCGATACGGGCGAGCTGGAATTTTTTGGCAGCTTTGAGAACCTGGGTACGATCAATATTGTCGATAGCTTGTTCGACATTGGCAACAACGACGACGACGCGTGGCTGAACAGCGGCACCATTGTGCTGACTAACAGCACGCTTGAACTCGGCGGCCTGATCACGCTAGCGGATGCCGGCACGATCACAGGCTCCGGGAATGCGATCCTGAACGGTACGCTGCTTAACACCGGACAATCGTTTGATGTCAGTTCTGTTCTCGCTGGCAACATTGAGCTTGCGACCGGCGGCTCCATTGTTGGCGGCTCGATCCTGGGCTCGCCGCTCAACATCCCCGCGCTTCAATCCTTTACGCTGGACGGCGTGATCTTGCAAAGCGATCTGAACGTGGCGGGTGGCGCGACGGCAAGGATTGAAAATGATCTGACGCTGAATGGCGCAAACGTCAATCTCCTGAGTGACAACAATTTCACGCTGCTGTCGTTTGTGGACGGCGTGGGCGAAACCTCGCGGCTGCGTGGTACGGGCGACGTGGTGTTTGGTGGCACAACGTCGATTGATAACCGTAACCGCTTACAGGCGGGCGGTTCAAGCAACCTTACGGTGGAGAGCGGCGTGACCATTCGTAACGGCACGGCAGGGGGCGAAGTAATCGCTTTGTCGAGCAGTGTGACTCTCACCCTGCAGGGCGCAATTGTCTCTAACCTGAGTGGCCGTGACATCACGCTGTCCGCCAACAGTCTCAACTTTGAGGGCAGTTTCGCCATCAGCAACGAGGCGATCGGCCAAATCTCTTTCGGCAACAATCCGGGCACTATTTCCGCCGGCGCCGTGCTCACGGTCAATACGGGCGAACTCGAGCTGTTTGGCGATTTCACCAACAGCGCAACGATCAGCGTGACCAACGGTCTGATTGATCTGGGCAGCACGCTCAGCGACGAATGGGTCAATGCCGGCACGATTGCGCTGTCCGCGTCCACGGCGGAACTGGGCGGCACGTTTACGCTGGCTGATGCGGGCGACATCACCGGTGGCGACACCGTTTTAATCAACGGCACGCTCGACAATACGGGCCAGACCGTTGACCTGAATGCGGACCTGCCTGGTACGACCCAATTGGGTCAGGGTGGCACAATATTGAACGGCTCCGTTGTCGGCGGGAGTGTCGATCTCCTTGCTTTCCAGAGTTTTACGTTGGACGGCGTAACGCTGGGCGCGGACCTTAATCTCCAGGCTGGCTCGACCATGAATATCGACAACGGCGTGACGCTCAACAATGCGGCGATTACGCTGATTAGCGACAATAACTTTACCTCGCTGAGAGTCAACGGTGGCAACGGCGACACGTCGCTGCTCACCGGAACCGGCGAGATTGTGTTTTCTGGCAGCACCGCGATCAATAATCGCAATCGGGTGTTTTTGAACGGGTCGGGTCATTCGGTCGTGGTCGATAGTGGTATTACGCTGCGCACAGATACGGTTGGCGGCGAGCTGCGGCACTCGGCCGCGAACGGCCCATTGGTAATGCGCGGGACGATCATCTCCAACGTTGACGGTGGCGATGTAACCGTCGTTGCACAGCCACTTAACGTCGAGGGCGCGGTGCAGGTCAGCAACAATGGCCGGGCACTGATGACGTTCGGAGCGACCGGTTCGACCGTGTCTGCTGCGTCAACAATGACGGCCAATACCGGCGAAATTCAACTGTTCGGCGATGTCACTTTGGCCGGCAGCATAACGTTGACCGATGCGCTGCTCGACATTGGCAATGCCGTGGCGGACGATTGGATCAACAGCGGTACGATCGCGCTGACGAACAGTGTTGCCGAGCTGGGCGGTACGTTGACCACCGCGGGGCTTGGTTCCATCATCGGAACCGGGGCCACTGTGATCAATGGCGTTTACGACATCACCGGTCAGACGGTCGATTTGGGCGCATCCCTGCCAGGTGCGATATCACTCGATACCGGGGCTGTATTGACGGGTGGTCAGCTTGCTACCACGCCATTGACGGCAACCGGCAACTCAACCCTCGATGGCATGACATTGGCCAGCGATTTGACGCTGCAGCCCAGTGCGTCGCTGACAGTACTCAATGGTTTGACGCTGGCCTCAGCCAACCTGATCCTGAACAGCGACAACAACTTCACGACCGTTCGCTTTAACGGTTCTGGCGGTACCACATCTACGCTCGGCGGCTCTGGCGAAGTCGTTTTTGGGGGCAGCACAACGGTCGACAATCGCAACCGCATCCAGGTCAATACGGCAGGCCACACGCTGGACATTGCAGCCGGCATCACTTTGCGCACGGACACCGGCGGCGGCGAAGTACGTCACCTGAATAACGGCACTATCAACCTCGACGGTACGGCTATCTCCAATGTGCCCGGCCGCACGCTGACACTGCGCGCGGTGCCGCTTAACCTTGGCGGCACGTTGACGCTGGGTGCTGGTGGCAAGGCCAGCTTGTTCGAATACGCTATGGACGCTGGAACTGTCATAAACGTTGCGCTTGGCGGTACCGCCAACAACGACTTTGGCAGCTGGACAGGGACCAATGATTTGCTGGACGGCACCTTGAACGTGTCATTGGCGAACGGCTTCTCGCCGACGGCCGGCGACGCATTTATCATTGGCAATCTGGCGAGCGATAACGGCGTATTTGATACGGTCAACCTGCCGGCACTGGGCGGCGGACTGTCGTTCCAGACGGTCTATAATCCAGCCAACGTCACGCTGGAAGTTAACTAGACCGGGGCGTCGAGAAAGGCGCTCAGCTCCGAAAAGAACAGGGCAGGGCATTCGAAGTGCGGCAACGCGCCGGCTTCGAATGCCCGCTTGGTCCAGTTGCCGCGTGTTTCGGTCCAACCCGCTTCACTAAAATCTTTGAAGTCTCCGCGTGTGCCGTGACCCAGCCAGACAGGTTGCTCGATCTGTTCGTACACGTTGCGGATGTCCTTGCTGAAAAGACGCGCCGACAGAAACGCGTAAGGCGCGTGTTCCGCATCCGGCTGAGCAGAGATGATCACGTCATAGGCGGCAAGGCCTTCGTCAATGTTTTTGCTGCCCCAGGAACGCTCTAAAAAATACCGAATCGTGCCCGGACGGGTCAGCAGGTTAAACAGACCGCGGCGCCATAGCGGGACAGTCAGAATACGATGAAGCCCGGGAAATTCGCGCGTCGTGCCTTCCGGGGCGCGCATTTTTTGCGACCCCTTGCGAAATCCTGTTGGCGTAATCAGTGCCAATGTAGAAAAAGCCTGGGCTCGTTTTACAGCGGCGCGGGCAAGAAACTCGCTGGTGAGTGACAGAGCCAACGCATCGCAGTGTGACTGACCTGTGTCGCGCTCGATTTCATCGAGCATGTCGAAAATCGCATCAACGTACAGCGCGATGTTGTAATCGCGCGGGCTTCGATCAGACCAGCCGAAGCCCGGTAAATCGGGTGCGTACACGCGACGTGTTGCACGATAGTGCTCGAAGATGGGCTTTATTTCGTACGCGGAGCCCGATGCGTTCATGCTGTGAAGCAGCAGCAGCGGCGGACCGTCGCCCTGCGCATAGTAAGCCAGTCGTCCGGCACGTCCATTCACCTCGTGGCGGGGCGCATCCAGGGCATCGATCATCGGCGGGGTGGTCACAGGCGTGGTCCAACTTCTAGTAGTGAAGGCGGGTAGTGTACGGGTTTGCTACCTTCTTTGCCCCGGTCATATCGGTCGCCGTATCGCCTGAACTGTCGCGCATGCGAGTGTCAGGGCTCCGCTATGTCTTCTCTCGAAAACAGATAACGATTACGCATTCGCGAGGCAACGATTTCCCCGTCTTTCATGCGCGGGCTGAAACGCCAGTTTTCGATGGCATCGAGCAGCGCCTCGCCAAACTCTTCGGGGCCCTCGATCGATTCGATCTTAACGTTTTTAACAAAGCCGTCCGTGGTTACGCTAAACGTGAACGCGACGGCGCCCTCAACCTTTTTGAGCAGAAGTTTGCGTGGGTAGGGCGGTGGAACCAGAAGCACTTGCCGGGGCTTGGCGTTACCGTCGATGGCCGCAAGCGCTGCGACGGCCCGACAATGAAAAGAGGCTTTGTCACGCTCCCCAGCCAATTCAAGGACGCGAATGGCATTGCCGTGAGCCATTGACGCCAACTCCATTGCGGCCTCGTTGGTGTCCAATAAATCGTCGACCGCGAGAGCGGCCTTTGCATACCACTGTGCGCTCGCCACCGCCTTGTTCTCGCTTTCGCTTTTGAGGCCGCGATAAAACTGAATGTGCGCCATCTCGACCTCTGAGCCCTGAGCACTGGCGTAAAAATTCCAGGCCTCGTCGAGATAGTCATCGCCTTTACGGTAGGCATCGTAGGAAATCAGTCCGCCGGCAGTCTCGGTGAGATAACGGCCGATGAGAGGATGGTCTGCTGGCAACGCGTCGCGCACGATGCGCAACGCGTTTTGATAGTGCTTGCGTTTCTCCCAGGTCGTCTGGGTCGCGTGACCCAAAAGCATTTCAGCGTCGGCGGCCTGCAGGCTGTTGGCGCCCCACGTCCTGCGCGCGTCACCAAGCTGGTCTTCGAACGCGCCCTGCACGGCCAGTGGGTTATTGAATGAACGGCCAGCCATCGATGGGCGTGACGCCATGAGTTCATCCGCCGTCTCAATTGGCGATTGAGCCGCGACATTGAGTGTACCTATGACCAGCGCGCAGGCGAGGCCGAGCCGCCAACGCCTTTTCACGGTGCTGCCTCGTCGCTCGAATCGGTTTCTTCCTCGTCGTCGATCAATTCGAACTCACCAAGTTCTACCACGCCATTGAGGTAGCCCAGGCGCGTGTCCACGCGCTGACGAATGCTGCCGTAGAATTGATCGCCCGGAATGCGGCGGCCGTCAAGCGTGACAATAGTTAGCGGCAGGAAATCAGTGGCACCCAGTCGGGACCCGGTAGTATTGTTGAGCTCGCGAAGATCCTTACGGACGAGTCGTGCGAGTACCCGCCGGTCACCGTACTCGTCCTTGAATTCTTCGTATAGAACGTCGGCGCGGGCACGCTGTGCATCAGTCAGTGTGTCTAACGCCTCTTCGTATGCCGCCAGTAAACGTGCGTTCTTGCGCTCAGCCGCCAGACGCAGCCATGCTACGCCCCTGGCAGGATCACGCCGGACACCCTGACCGTTCAGATGCATCACGCCGAGCAAGTACTGCGAGTATTTGTCGCCGCGCCACGAAAGGCCCTTCGACAAAATGCGATAGGCCCGAGCGTAATCGCCCCGGTCATACGCGCGATCCGCGTCGCGTTTCATGTCGGCCACGAAGCGTGTGTCGGGTTCGCCGGGGAATTCACGCTCTGGCGATTGGGCAGTGGTCTGCGTCGCGATCAGAAGCGTAATCACAGTCACTAGACTGCGTATAGACGGGGCAGCGATGGTCATGGGTCGAATATCCTTTTCGTTCTTCGCAACGGGCCGGCTTCGACGTGCCAACGCATCGCGCTATGGGGTATGTCCTAGATGGACGTGTTGCGGCAATGTGTTCTTATGATGACGAGAAAAAGAAACCGCCCGTGGGAGGTTGATTATGAGCGCTGTCTCGCCGCTAACCGCTTCAAGTATTATTGACCAGCTGGCCACGATGCAAGTTCCGCCGAATACGGTGCTGACTTCCGACGGCAATGCGCTGTTTGAGGACAGCCACTACGCGATTCTGGTGACCGACCGTGGGCAGATCGACGTATTGAACAAAACGTCCGGCGAAACCTACGAGATCTGGAGCGGCATGCATTTTCGCCAAGGCACCGACGATGTCTTCGATTTTTGGGGTCACACCACGTTCAGCTTTGAAGGTGGCACCAAGGCCATCATTGAGACAATTCCCTGGGAGGCCCGCTCTGACATGACCGTAGCGTCCGTGGTCTCCATTATCAGTGGCAACTATGGCGTACAAATTCGTGGCGTGGAACCTTTCGTGGAAGGTGATCTGTCATTTCGCACCTCGTTTGGACCGCTTCTTGACGCGTTTGTCCCTGACGGCAACACCATCTATGAAAACCCCTATGGACCGGGGTTCGTGACCGTTGGGGAGGATGGACAGCTGCACGTTGTCGACCAGAACTCATTGTCGGCAAGTGATTTACGCAATGTCGAGAAATTGGCGCCCGAAGTGCTCAAGTTTCTGCGCTTGTTCGGCGGCTTGTTAACGATCACGCTCGCTGGAAATTTCGTCTCCACCGTGCGTATTGAGACCAACTTTGAGGAAGGTGATCACAATGATGACCGTGTACGATTGTCGCTCGGAAATCTGCCACCCGCGCTTGCTTGAAGCACGCTCGCCGGTGCCGCGTTACGGCCTGTTGATCGAACCACGCAGACGATCGCAGTCCGGGCGTTTGCCGCGCGCCTGAGCATCCCGGTAAATCGGCATGACTTCCGGCAACCGATGATTTAGCCCCGCAATTCTTGTGCTGTGCGAGGGATGCGTCGAGGCAAACTCGGGGCGACTCGAGCCACCGTCGGCGGCCATGTTTTGCCACAGCACCGTGCTTGCGCGCGGGTCGAAGCCTGCCCGGGCCATCAGCGTCAGCCCCATGACATCAGCCTCGGCTTCGCGGGCGCGATTGTAGGGCAGCAACAGCCCGTATTGGGCGCCGATGCCAAGAGCGCTGATGATCATGCCGCGTGAAGATGAATTCGCCATCGCTTCGCTGACAACCTGTAGTCCGGTTTGCGTGGCCAGACTGGTCGACATGCGTTCGTTCGCGTGTCGTGCGAGGACGTGTGCGATTTCATGGCCGATGACGGTTGCCAGTTGATGCTGATCTTCCGCCACGTCAAGCAGTCCTTCGTGCACGCCAATGCGGCCGCCCGGTACCGCGAACGCGTTTGCGCTGTTGTCGGCGAACACGACCACTTGCCAGTCCACCGCGCGCTCTTCCTGCGGCATACTGCGGATCACCGAGTCGGCAACGCAGTTGACGTAGGCCGAGACGAATCCGTCGCTGACCTCCGCCGTGCTGCGCCGAATGTCATTAAACGCGCTGATGCCGAACTGGTCCACGACGGCGTCGGGCAAAAAGGTGAACTGTTGACGGCCGGTCGGTGACGTCGCGCAGGCGACCAGTGCGACCGTCAGGCCAATGAGTGCAGTGCGCACAAAGCGTGGTGATGTCGGCATGACCCTTTGTCCCGTGGCAACGATGCCCAAAGTATGCGACAAAAAAAAGCGGCCGACCATGTGGGTGGCCGGCCGCGCTACTCGTGGCGAACGTACTATAGTGATCGCACGAGATTAAGCAGGAAGTTGTTACCCGGCGTGACGGCGTCATTGAGCTCCTGGCCGGCCGACAGGCCGCTCAGGAACGCGCCAACAAAGCTGATCGCCATCAGTCCGCTGTAGGCTTCGAACAAGTTGGTGTACGGCTCAGCAAACTCGGCCAGTTTTTGTTCGTCGGTACCGTTGATAAAGGCCTGATCGACGGTGGCCAGGGAGCCGTTGTGGTCAATGCCCAAAAAGCCCGAACCAAACGGGTTTTCGTAGAGCGTATTGCCGTCACGAATCACGAAGTCCGCCAGATCGCCGTTGACTTCGACCATGCTCAGGTCGCCGCGAGCGTTGGGATCGACGCCCGTAATGTGGACGCCAAAGTCACCGTCAGTGATGGTGACCTTCGAGGCAACGGTCATGTCTTCGTTGCCAGCCCAGGGTGTGGTTTGCATCGTGATCTTGGTGCCGTCGTCCAGCACAAAGGTAGTCGTACCCCAGAAGTCGAAGGCGTGGCTGCCATCAATCTGTACATGCGGGTCGCCCCAGACGCGGTAGGTCTCCCCGGTGTTCTTGTTGGTCGTAATGACCTCACCACCGTCGGTTACTTTGATGGTGTAGTTCTCATTTTCGAACAGAACATTGCCCTGCGCGTCACGGCCCACGGTGGGCTCGGCGGCAGGGCAGGTGCAGCAGCAGTTCTGTGCGATGTCTGCCGCGGTGGCGGCCGATTCGATTCCACTCATTGGAACTCTCCCGATAGTGATGTGTGTTCTAGCTGTTGCCAATAACACCACATTCATAGTGGGAGCGAAGCTAGGATTAACCCAAGAAAGGGTTAACCCTAGTGGGCTTAGTAGCTGCTGAAACCGGTTGACGTAATGCGCAGGTTTTGCATGTCGACGCCGTTTTTCAGAAGGTTTGTCTGGGTCGCGTTGGCCAGCTCGCGTTGACGCTGACGATCGCGCTTGCGCTCCACGTCGGCTCGCTGGCCGAGCGCAAACATTGTTTCGTAGACCAGGCCCTCGGCCATCTCCTGGCGTTGTTCAAGTGACGCTTTGGCAATCATTGGATTGTTGGCCATGTTGCCGGTCACCTGAGCCCGGACGGCCGCCACGCGCTTGCGTGTCGGCACAGCTTTTTGATTGGCGATCATCCACATCGTTATCCAGTACGCGCTCATTGCATCCGCAACGTTGTTCGAGCGAAAACCGTACGGCGCCATGTCGCGATCAAAATCGCCAAGTACGTCCGAGGAAGCCATCACGTTGGCAATGTGGGCGGCTTTGCCGGGATCGGCTTCCTGCACGGCGGCCGTAAATTCTTCTTTGACACGCTTTGAGATGAGCGGGTCAGGGGTGAACGTAAGCGCGGCGGCGGCTTGGGCCGTCAGTGCATCAGCAGGATCGCCGGGCTTTTTGCCCGAGGCGTTGCTGGCCTGTTTCTTGATGGCGGCATTGACCGCAATGGTGCCGGCAATATTGACGCCTGCGGTGTTGGAGGCGTTGAACATGCCCATGTAATCCTGGGCGGCGGCCGTACTGGTCAGATAAACCAGCAGTAGCGAAAAAATCAGTCGAGTGGTCATTGTCATCTCCTTGTAGCCCGGGCGCCGCACTTTTTCGAAATCCAAAACGAAAAAATCAGCGGGCCCGCGAACGGACCCGCTGATCGTACCATGAGGAAGCTGGTGCTTACTGCTTACGAGCAGCCGAGACCATGCCTTCACCAATCGACTTGAGCGCCGTCGACGTCGTGTTCATGATAATGGAGAACTGCTGCGACGCGACCTGGAAGTCGGTGGCCGTCGAAGGATCTTCGCTGTCCACTTTGTCCGCCAGATCGGCCATGTTGTGCGCCGTTTCATCCAGTTTCTTGCCCATCACTTCGGCAATTGCGTACAACCAGCCTGGTGCGCCGGTTGAGTTACCGCGACTGCCACCGCGGGAGTTGGCCACCGTTGAGCCGTCTTCTGTGTCGTTCGCGCTGTCAATGATCGACTGCACCAACGATGAAAAAACGTCTTCCATTTCGCTGCGGAAATCGTCCGCGGCGCGCTGCATGTC
>CAYGSQ010000003.1:0-15295 GCA_964352435.1 uncultured Gammaproteobacteria bacterium
GCGCAGACGTTTGCTGCCCACCTCGATCAACAAGCCGTTGAGGTAATAACGCACATCCTGGTTCGCCATCGCGAATTGCGTTTTTTCGAGCAGGCGTTTCAGATCGCCCTGCGGGAGCGAGATTGTCTGCTGCGCACCGATGTTGTCGACCGTCGGAAACTCGGCCGCCGGTAACGTTGACAGCGTGAACCGACTGCGCCCGGATGTGACCGTGACCCGATCACCTTTCAATGCCAGCGTCACGTTCGCACCATCGGGAAGGGCGCGACAAATATCCAGAAACTTACGTCCAGGTACGGTGACCTCGCCGGCTTCCAACACTTCGACTTCAGCGTTGGCCAGCAGCTCAACTTCCAGGTCAGTGGCCGTAACGGACAAACCGTTGTCGCCAGCAACCATCAGAAAATTACCCAGAATCGGCATGGTTTGCCGACGCTCCACCACGCCTACCACAGCCTGAAGGGGTGCCAGAAGCGTTTCTCTCGGTGCTCGAAGTTTCATCGTGCAGTGTCCTATCAATAATTAAATAATATATATGTATAAAGATTATTGTTGTTATTAGGGTCGCCTTCAGCTGTGTACAAAGCTGATTAACCTTTTAAATACAATATCTTAAGTCAGTTTCTCGGTACAACAACCAGCGCTTTTGTACCCCATCATCCTGTGCATAACTCGTGTACAAATACGGCCTGTTTTCTCATCCACACGTTATCCACATTAACCGGTCAGGGTTCTCAACAGGTTTGAGTAGTCTTCTTCCACACGCGTGTCTTCAGCCCGTAACTCTTTGATTTTACGGCACGCATGCATCACAGTCGTGTGATCTCGCCCGCCAAAAGCATCTCCAATTTCCGGCAAACTATGCTGTGTCAGCTCTTTTGCGAGCGCCATTGCCATTTGCCTAGGCCGCGTAATCGAGCGAGTGCGCCTGACCGACAACAAGTCCGCGACGCGTATCTTAAAATATTCGGCCACGGTTTTTTTGATGTTATCGATGGTAACCGACCGGTCACGCAGCGCCATCAAATCCTTGAACACCTCTTTCGCAAACTCAACCGATAGTCCCCGGCCGGTGAATTGTGCACCGGCGAGCAAGCGTCGCAACCCGCCTTCGAGCTCGCGTACGTTAGAGCGGATGAGCTTGGCCGTAAAAAACGCTACATCATCGGGTAATGCAACGCCCATCGCCACTGCTTTTCGTTTGAGAATGGCTACGCTGGTCTCGAGCTCCGGTGGTTCGATAGACACCGTGATGCCCCAACCAAAGCGTGAACGCAGCCGCTCCTCCAGGCCATCCACCTCTTTCGGGTACCTGTCGCAGGTCAGTACGATCTGC
Source organism: uncultured Gammaproteobacteria bacterium (assembly GCA_964352435.1). GTDB lineage: Bacteria > Pseudomonadota > Gammaproteobacteria > Steroidobacterales > JBCCMA01 > JBCCMA01. The sequence continues at coordinate 1,337 of CAYGSQ010000003.1, forward strand.
TGATTCCCTTCAAATAAAGCGTTAAACGTGTGAAAGAACTCTTCTTGCGAACGATCCTTACCCGCAAAAAATTGAATATCGTCAATCAATAAAGCGTCCGGTGTACGGTAGGTTTGCTTGAAGTCATTGATCGAGTTGTGCTGCAGCGCGCGTACCATGTCCCCGACAAATCGTTCGGAGTGGACATACAAAATCCGCGCGTCCGGCTTGCGTGCGGTGATCTTATTGCCCACCGCTTGCATCAAATGTGTCTTGCCAAGGCCCACGCCACCATAGATAAACAGCGGGTTATAAGCCACACCGGGGTTTTCTGCGGCCTGGGACGCAGCCGCCTTGGCAAACTGATTGCTCTTGCCCTCGACAAAGTTGTCGAACGTGAAATTCTGGTTGATCCGGTTGCCGGCGGGCGCCGCTTTGACCGGCACAGGCGCTGGTCGCGCAGGTGCAACCAATGGCGTCATGGTGTCCAGGCTCCCAACCTCCAGCGAAACCATCGGCGCGGGGTCAACACCCTGACTGTCGGCCAGCTCCACGATCAACGAACGAATCCGTGGCATCGTGTTGCCCTCAAGCCAACCAACCACGTGCTGGTTCGGCGCCAGAAGACGAATTTTGCTTTGTGTTTCATCAACTTGCAGCTGTGAAATCCACGTGCCGAATTCTTCTTCCGACAGTTCAGATTGCAGCAAACCGATACAGCGATTCCAAAGCGCAGCCGACAAAGTCGTCTCCCTGCACAAAAAAAAGGACGTGATAGTCACACGGGGGACGGCCGAGTCTATACCTCTTTTTTGGAGTTATCCACAGGCATAACGCAGGCTATTGACAGGCCTGCAGACCCTGCGTAACCTTGCCCGACTTCGCATCGCGCGATCACCTTTTTCCACGACCAGATTTAGCGGAACCGACATGAAACGCACTTTTCAGCCAAGCAATCTCAAACGCGCCCGTACCCACGGTTTCCGCGCCCGCATGGCCACGAAAGCCGGTCGCGCCGTCCTCAAGCGTCGCCGCGCTCGCGGTCGTAAACGCCTGACGCCGTAACGGGCCCTCTGATGGCCGGCCCTGATGGCCGACCGTTGCGCTTTGTCTACCCGCGTACCCATCGGCTGACCACGCCAGGCGATTTTCGCGGCGTCTTCCGTCACAACGTTCGCTCCCATGACTCCATGTTTACTGTGCTGGCAACGCGCAGCGAACACGCATATCCGCGTTTGGGCAGTGCTGTTGCGCGTAAGGCCTGCGGCGACGCGGTCAAGCGTAATCGACTGAAGCGCATCATTCGTGAGAGTTTTCGTCATGTGCAGCACACACTGCCCGCTGCAGATCTGGTCGTGATTGTGAAACCCGGTGCAGGTAAGATTGCGAACCCGGCGCTCTACCAGAGCCTTGAAAAACACTGGCAGGTAATTTCGAAAAAATGCGCTCGATAATGTTATTTCTGATTCGCGTCTATCAAGTGGCGATCAGTCCCATGCTTGGTCCTCGCTGCCGCTTTTATCCGACGTGTTCGTGTTATGCGGCGCAGGCGGTAACCGATCACGGTGCACTCAAGGGTGTATGGCTCGCGCTACGGCGGATTGGCCGTTGTCATCCTTTCAACCCTGGTGGCATCGATGAAGTGCCCGCGCCTAAAGAGGTGACGCATGGATAATCGTTTTTTGTTGTGGGCGTCGCTCGGCCTGATCTTCCTGATGATCTATCAGACGTGGCAGCGTGACTACGGTCCACAGCCTGAGCCCATTGCGACAACCGAGCAGGCTCCCGGCGCGGTCGTGCCACAAGCTGAGGTAACGCTGCCTGGTTTACCGGGCGTTGAGTCGAGCGACCGCGGCGGGCCTTCGCTTAAACCCGTGCAGGACGCGGCGCCGGCCATCGCGGTTTCCACCGACGTGTTTGATCTGCTAATCGATACGCAAGGCGCGATCATTCGCGCGGTCAAATTACGCAACTTCCCCGTCAAAAAAGATCAGCCCGACGTGCTGGTTTCATTACTGAGCCAACAGCCTGACCGCTTCGATTTGATTCAGACCGGTTTGATCCGCGCCGGTGGCGGTATGGCACCCAATCACGAACAACGCTTTGCGGCCGACGCACCGCGCTATGAAATGCGCGACGGTCAGGACACGCTTGAGGTATCGCTGACGTGGCGCGACGCAAATGGCATCACGGCGGTGAAGACTTTCACTTTCTATCGCGGTCGCTACAACATCGATGTGTCGCTGAATATCACCAATGCGGGTGGCGACACGTTCAGCGCGGCGCCCTACGTGCAGGTGCAACGTAAACATATTCCTGTGAAGCGCTCGATGTTTGACGTCGATTCGTATTCGTATTTGGGCTCGGTTGTGTACGACGGTGAAACCGCCGACAAGTACAAACATAAAGAGCTGGTAAAAGAGCCGCTCAACTTTACGGCAGCGCAAGGCTGGATCGCGACGATCGAACACCACTTTTTGTCTGCGGTAATTCCCCCGGCGACGGCGATGGCGCAATACAGCTCGCGGGTGACGGGCGACGATCGTGAATTGATCAGCGCGGTGTTGCCGGTCATCGAGGTGGCACCAGGTGCCAGCCAAACCACAGGCCATACGCTGTTCGTTGGACCAAAATTGCAGGAGCAGCTGACCGACGTTGCGCCGGGTTTGGTGCGCACGGTCGACTACGGCATTTTGTCTTTGCTGTCGCAGCCGTTGTTTTGGTTGCTGCAAAAAATTCACGGCCTGGTTCAAAACTGGGGCGTTGCCATTATCCTGATGACGGTGCTGATCAAAATACTGTTCTACCCGCTGGCGGAGAAGAGTGGTCATTCGATGGCCAAGATGCGTAACCTGGCACCGCGGCAGAAAAAATTGCAGGAACGTTACAAGGATGATCGCCAGGCCCTGAGCCGGGAGATGATGAATCTGTACAAAACAGAGGGCGTCAATCCGATGGCGAGCTGTTTGCCGTTGCTGCTGCAAATGCCGGTGTTTTTGGCGTTGTACTGGGTGCTGATCGAAAGCGTCGAGTTACGCCAGGCGCCGTTCGCGCTGTGGCTGACCGACCTGTCATCGAAAGATCCTTTTTACATTCTGCCGCTGATCATGGCGGTGGCAATGTTTATTCAGACCAAACTGAACCCGCCGCCGGCGGATCCGACGACGGCAAAGGTCATGATGATCATGCCGTTAATGATGTCGGTGTTCTTCGCGTTTTTCCCGGCGGGGCTGGTGTTGTACTGGGTCGTCAATACCGTGTTGTCGGTGTTGCAGCAGTGGCGGATTAATCGGGTGGTTGCGGCTACCTCTAAAGCCTAGCGCGGTTTTTGCGATTTGGTTTTCGTATCACTTGACGGGCCTTGTGCCCACCGGACGGCGACCAAGGCCCACGTTCGTTGTGCGGCGGTGGTTTGAGTTCCTGGTCTTACGCTAACTGCGTGCGTACTTTTATTTCGCCGTGCAGCGTTTTGTGTACGGGGCAGCGGTCTGCGATTTCCAGCAATCTTGCGCGTTGCTCCTCGGTCAAATCACCTTCGACTTTTAACTCGCGCTCAAAGACGTCTACCTTGGCGTCGTCGTCCGACTCGCAGTCTGCGCAATCCTTGGCGTGGATTTTCTCGTGCCACACCGTGGCCGTTGCGGACGTCATGGGCCATTTTTTGTGATTGGCGTACATCTTCAATGTCATGGTGGTGCAGCTGGCTAACGCGGCTGCCAGCAGATCATAGGGGCTCGGGCCCATGTCGGTGCCGCCGACCGATGCGGGCTCATCGGCGACAAAACGATGGCCGTCTGCATTGATGTCGGTGACGAAGCGATCGCGGCCGGTGCGTGCGGCGACGGCACCTGGCACGTCGTCGATGCCAACCGTTGTTGCTGTGCCCACGTACTTCTGTGCCCACGCGGCGATGACCCGTCCGGCGTATCCGGAATGGTCGATGTTGCTGAGCAGGTGATCGGCGTCGTCCAGACTAACGAAGCTCTTGGGGTGTTTGGCTTTGACGAAAATGTCGGTCGCATTGTCCATGCTGACGGTGTCGTCGAGTGGTGCGTGCAGCACGAGCAGCGCGCGGCGCAAGTTGGCGACGTCGTCGAGAATCGGATGGTTACGGATATCGTCAAGAAACTGTTTGCGAATCTTGAACGGCCGGCCGGCCAATAACACTTCGGCTTCGCCATCGCGTTCAATGGCGTCGCTGGCACCTGCGACCAGATGTTCAACGTGTGCGGCATGGGACGGTGACCCAAGCGTGGCGACCGCGACGGCGGACGGAATATGCGCGGCGGCCTTGAGCACGGCGGTGCCGCCGAGTGAATGACCAACGAGGAGCTTAGGCGCCTGATGATGGGCCTTGAGGTAATCGGCGGCGGCGACCAGGTCGAGCACGTTGGTCGAAAAGTTGCTGTCCGCGAAATCGCCGTCGCTGCTGCCAAGACCGGTGAAATCGAACACCAGCGTGGCGATCCCCTCGTCGGCCAGTGCCTTGGCGATATTGCGCGTGGCGGTGAAATTCTTGGTGCAGGTAAAGCAGTGCGCAAATAGCGCAAAGGCGTGCGGTGAACGTGTATCAGGCACGGTGAGTCGGCCGGACAGGGCTTCGCCGTCTTGATTATCAAACTTGACCGTAGTCACGGGCATGATGGTCTCCATTTCATGTAAGTCACACTGTTAAACTCCCTGCTATGCATGATCCTGCCACTGACACCATCGCTGCGCTAGCCACCCCGTCCGGACGCGGCGGGATTGGTGTCGTGCGAATTTCTGGCCCAGCGGCCGCAGCCATTGCCCAGCACATGCTCGATGACCTGCCGGCGCCGCGTGAGGCGGCATTGCGCTGGTTTTACGACGCTCAGCGTGAGCCGCTTGATCGTGGCATTGCGTTGTATTTCCCGGCGCCCAATTCCTATACGGGTGAAAGCGTGATCGAGTTGCAGGCCCACGGGGGGCCGGTTGTGACCACGGCACTGCTGGACACGGCGGTGGCATTGGGTGCGCGGATGGCACAGCCCGGCGAGTTTACCCGCCGCGCCTATCTCAACGGCAAACTGGATCTGGCCCAGGCAGAGGCGGTGGTCGACCTGATAAACAGCGCGACACGGACAGCGGCACTGGCCGCTGCGCGCTCGTTGCACGGCGATTTCTCGCGTGATGTCCACGCGCTGGTCGCGGCGCTTAACGCGCTGCGGGTGCATGTGGAAGCCGCTATCGACTTTCCGGAAGAAGAAGTCGATTTCCTGAGCGACCCGCAAATTGATACGCGTCTATTGGATGTCACCTCGCGGCTGACAACCCTGCAGCAACAAGCAACCGTGGGCCGACGCCTGCGCGATGGCATGACCATCGTTATCGCGGGCCGCCCGAACGCGGGCAAGTCGAGTTTGCTGAATCGACTGGCGGGTCATGATGCGGCGATTGTGACCGATCGACCGGGTACCACCCGCGACGTGCTGCGCGAGGATATCGAGTTGGACGGCTTGCCGCTACGAATTGTGGATACCGCCGGTCTGCGTGAAAGCGATGACCCGATTGAGGCGGAAGGTGTACGCCGGGCGCGCCAGGCAATGGAGCATGCTGATCTGGTGTTGCACGTGATTGACGTGACAGCCAACGATGCGGCGTCAGTGCCCTTGCCCGATATCGACGTGGTGACCGTCCGCAACAAAGCCGACCTGATTGCGCACACCGCGGCCGCAACCGAAAACGAAGTCACGGTGTCTGCGCTGACCGGCGCCGGGCTGGATGACCTGGTCGCGCTGTTAAAGCATCGTGCCGGGTATACGGCCAATGCGGAGGGCAACGTCATCGCACGGCAGCGTCATCTCGATGCCCTGGCGCGCGCTGCCGAGCATTTGGCGCGCGGCACGCATGAGCTCAAAGCGCACGCGGCGGGTGAAATCATGGCAGAAGAACTGCGCCTGGCGCAGCAATGCCTGGGCGAGATTACCGGCCGTGTCACCAGCGACGATCTGCTGGGCGACATATTTTCAAACTTTTGCATTGGCAAATAGCGGAGATTTCTGATGAGCGATGCACGCATTACCGAGCTGGAAACCAAGCTCGCGTTTATGGAGCAAACGGTGAGCGATCTCAATGACACCGTCTACGCGCAGCAGCGCACCATCGACGAGCTGCGCACGTGGTGCCAATCGCTGGCGCAAAGAATGAAGACGCTGCGCGCTGAAGAAGAACATGACGCGCCCGCCGGACATGAAGTCCCACCACACTACTAGTGTCCTGTTCCGCTAATTCGGTGAATTATTTCTGACCATTTTTCGCGCTGACGGTGTTGCGGCTCCTTGCCATATCCCCGATATGCCGCGTCGCCGCGCCTTGCCAGCACAAAAACTGCTCGCCAAATAATTCACCGAATTAGCGGAACAGGACACTAGCCTGCATTTTAACGGGCGCTTATTTGAACCCGGTCACATTTCGCCCTGCAGCACCCATGATGCTCTTCAACGCGTCATGCGGCCTCCGAATGATGTAATAGGCATCGCGATGGTTCCCTCGTGTGAGGCGCACCATCGCCGTTGCTAATTGCATAACCTGGAGTAGGCAATCTCGTGGCAAAGAAAGGAATTCTCAGAGCTGGCTTAGCTGCTTCAATTGGCGTCGCGCTGTTGGGTGGTCATGTTTTAGTGAACCAGGCGCCCGTGCCCAAGGCGGTCGCAGCAACGTCGCAAGCGGCCGCGCACAATACAGGCCTGAGTCATGCGCAGGTTGCGACACCCATTGACGAGCAAACCGATTCCCGCTTCAATGCCCACGATTCGCTGATCGCCGTGGAAATTGACGAGGAAGCCTACATCCCGTCGGTTCCGCCGGTCGCACGCAACCATTGGAACGATATGGATAGCGGGCCGGATAAGGAAGCCACGGGCAGCGATTCGGTGGATGGTACCGCCGCCAGTACCCGCTTCACCGTGAACAACGGCATGGTTGATATGGTGCTCGCGTTTGAGAACCGGGACCAGATGGCCGAACTCGCGCAACAGGTCGACGCCGCCGGTGGCATCGTCACCCACGACTATGAACGTCTGGCGATGAGTGGTGTACGTGTACCCGCTCATCTGGCAGATCAGTTTGCAGATCATGCTGGAGCGTTGAGCACGGTTGACGATCAGCCTGTCCGTTTCTTGTCGGAGTCGGCGCGCAGAACGGCGCGTCTGCCCGCTCGTTATTCACTCGATCATGTTGACCCGGACAACAAAGTTGTACTGGCCGTGGTTGACTCAGGCGTGGCCAATCATCCGGACATCAAGGTCGTCGGCCGGATCAATATCATTGCGCCGACAACGCGCAAGTTAGCGAGCGATTACGACGCGAGCGCGCTCGAAGCCTTATATCTGTTCGATGAGCAAATGTCCGACACGGTGTTTGATCGTCACGTAGACAATGCAGCGCATTTGGTGTTGAACGATAGTGAACGTGCAATCTGGTCGCCGCAGTCGTTACGCTTTGCTCAGCCGACTTTTGCCAAAGCTACATCGGGCGGCGACGTTACGGCTGAGTGTCAGCGCAATCAAGCCGTGTCGATTGAAGCATGGATTCGTTCGGCAAGCGCCAATCAGTATGGCCCCGCCAATGTTGTTAGTCTGGCTGACAGCAACGGCAACGTGAACTTTGCCCTCGAGCAGCATGGCGATCGCTTCCTTTTTCGGGTGCGCTCGGGGCACGGCACGACGGAAACCGTGCTGCAATCCCGTCGCCGTGGCGTAAGCGGTGCCATGCAACACGTCATGGTCACGGCGCATGCCAACGGCTGGGTCGACTTCTTCATCAATGGCAGAGCGCGTGGTTACACGCGCATCAATGGCGGCTTCGATAACTGGTCGAGCGACGCGGTGGTCACGCTCGGTAGTGAAGAGCCACACAAAGCGTGGCTTGGCGATTACCGCATGGTCGCCGTGCACTGCGCCGATCTGTACACGACGGCCTACAAGCATTTCAATGCTGGCCAAAATGCCTTTGTCACCGAGCACGATCCATTGGGTCACGGCACGCATGTTGCGGGCACGGCGTCGGGCACCGGTCAGCTTTCCGGCGGCGCGTTCCCAGGCGTTGCGCCACAAACCCAGGTGTTCGATGTGCGCGTACTTCAAGATAGCGGTCGCGGCACCATGTCCGACGTACTGGCCGGGCTCGACTGGATCCTGACCAATCATCAGCAGCACAACATTCGTGTTGCGAACCTGTCCCTTGGCAAAGCGGTGACTAAGGCCGCTCACCTGGATCCGCTGGTCCTGGCAACGGAAGCATTGTGGGACGCCGGTGTGGTGGTCGTCGCCTCGGCTGGCAACTACGGCCGGAAGGGCTACGGGCATATCACCAGCCCCGGCAATTCACCTAAAATTATTACGGTAGGCTCGGTGACCGATCGCGGCACGGCCGATCCATCGGATGATTTTGTCTCAAGTTATTCGTCGCTTGGCCCAACCGGCATCGACGGCGTCATGAAGCCGGATCTACTTGCTCCGGGCAACCGTTTCGTTGCGCCCACGTCGCCGAATGCACGACTGAAGGAACGCTTGCGGAACGCCCGCTCCGTGTGTGCCCATGCGTGCGCCGACAACTACCTGGAAATGTCCGGGACGTCGATGGCCTCGGGTGTGGTGGCCGGTGCGGCCGTGTTGATGCTCAGTAAAGATGCGCGGCTGCAGCCTTCGACGATCAAGGCCCGCCTCATGCGATCGGCGCGCAAGATGCCGATCGATCCCATCATTGCCGGTGCCGGCGTGCTCGATGTGGCCGCCGCACTGCGGGAATCGGGGACGGTTGCCAATGCGCGCTCGCCGCGGATGGTGCCCGCGCCCAACGGTTCGGGCGTGATGATCGAAGACACCGCGCAACTGTGGGGCGGTGAACGCTGGGGCGCACGTCACTTGTGGCACGGCGCTGGCCAGTGGAATGCCGAGCACGGAAATGCATCGGCCAACAGCTACTTGTGGTCGGACAGTTACCTGTGGTCTGACAGCTATCTGTGGAGCGACAGCTTCCTGTGGTCAGATAGTTTCCTGTGGAGCGACAGCTTCCTGTGGTCCGACAGCTTCCTTTGGAGCGACAACACGGAAGACGGCGATTTACCGTCAGACGTTTTGTAACACCTGACACCCAGTGAATGTGAGGCGATGATGATGCCGGGCCCGGCGGGTCCGGCATTGTTTTATCCGACGCCATGAATAATCCAGGCTAGGAATAAATGCGCAGAAACTGGTCGACCACGCGTTCGACGTGGTCCTCTCGTGCCTGTTCGGACATTGGACCGACCAGGTCCAGTACGCGGTACATCATCTCTTTGTGCTGAAGCAGCACAAAAAAGACTTCTGCCGCGTGCCGTCCGTCGCCAAACCGGCCTGACGGAATATCGTTCGCCAGCAGATAGTCCGTGATCGCCGCCAGCGTGGGCTCGGGACCGGCTTCGAGGAACGCCTGCGCCAGGCTCGGATGCGACATGCATTCGCTGGCCAGCAGCCGGTGCATGCTTACGACCCCCGGGTCATTGAGCAGATCCATGACCTGCCGGCCAATCTTCTTCAATGCCACGGGCAGCGCCTCGCCGTGCGGCATGTCGTCGGATTCCAGTCGATACTGTTTTACTTTGCCTCGGCAAACTCGAGTCGCGACGCCGAGGTAATTGCGCGTGGTCTTTATGAACGGGGACTGGGAGATTTTTTGTCGCTGCTTGACGCGCAGCGCGAACGCGTGCGGCGCGAAGACGAGCAAGTGCAAAGCGCTACGCGGGCGCGGCTTGCGCTCGTGCGTCTGTACACCGCGTTGGGCGGTGATGCCCGGCACCTGCTAACGGACTAGCCATAATCGTCTACACTCCTAAGACACTTGGTTGGAACGTGGGAGTGGGTTGATGGCGGGCAGCAAGAACAAAACGGTCGAGACAACGGGCAGCGTCACCGATTTTGTAGCGAGCATTAGCAGCCCTGCCAAGCGATCCGACTGTCGCGCAATTATGAAAATGATGCGGGCCGCCACCGGCAAACGCGCCAAAATGTGGGGCAAGTCAATCATTGGCTTTGGCCGTTACGACTACGTGTACGAAAGTGGTCGCAGTGGCAGCGCATGTTTGGTGGGTCTGTCGCCTCGCGCGCAAACCGTCACCGTGTATATCATGCCCGGGTTTACGCCCTACCAAGCCCTGCTAAAAAAACTGGGGCCGCACAAGTTGGGCAAGTCCTGTCTGTACCTCAAGAGCCTGTCCGATGTCGATAACGACGTGTTAAATACACTGATCGAACGCAGCGTCGCTGACATGAAAAAGAAACATAAAGTCGACTGAACATATTCATGCGACATGTCCACGTAGAGCAATAGGCTACACTGGACATCTATATGGATAAGCCTGCCAACAATCAGAGCCCGCAACCCGCCACCACTGGCTGGCCGATGGTCTTCGGCATCGTGCAATTTGTACTGGCGCTTGCGGCACTGGTCGTCATTATTGCGCGCACGGGTTTTCCGATTGCCGCCAGCGATGTTGACGTCGCGTTACTGTTTCTCGTGTTCGGCCTGTTCACCATTACGATGGGTTACCCGCATCCAAGTTATGGGCATGTGTCGTTCGATCGCGTGGCGCAGGTTGCCAGTATTCTTGTGTTGGGTCCGGTTGCCGCCGCACTGATCAACGGTCTGGCATCCTTGCTCTACCCCTGGCACCGCCTGTTGCTTGGCGCGACGGTGCGCGATGTGCTGATGGCTTCACTCAATAACAGCGGCATGATGACGCTGATGATTCTGATTTGCGGGTTCGCTTACACGGCGCTGGGCGGCCCGGTGCCGCTGATGCGTCTCGACCTGCAAACGGCCGGCCTGCTGTTGCTGTTGATGCTCAGCATGCAGGTCGTCAATGACATCATCATGCTGGCGTTTGTCTATTTGCGCGGCGGTGATCCGTCCAAGCACTTCAATTTGTTTTCCACCGCGGTTGAGCTGAGCTCGGTACTGATCGCCGTGCTGGTCGCCATCGTATTCAATCGAATGGAACCGGCGATTATGGTGCTTCTGATCGTGGTGCTTAGCCTTGGCATGTTGGTACTGAAGCAGTTTGCCAACATGCGCCACCAGCTCGAAGTGCTGGTTGAGGAACGTACGCGCGAGTTGCATGAAAAATCGCTTGAGCTTGAGCGTCAGGCTACGCACGACAAACTTACCGGGTTGTACAATCGCCGCTACGCTGATGACTACCTCGAAAAAGCCATGCAGGACGTAAAGGCTAACGGCCATGACTTCACGATTGCGTTGGCCGACATTGACTACTTCAAGCAGGTCAACGATCAGCACTCGCACGCTAAAGGCGACGCGGTACTAAAACGTGTCGCGGCTATCTTGTCGCAACAGGCGCGTGCAACCGACATGATCGCCCGCTACGGCGGTGAGGAGTTTCTTCTGTGCTTTCCGGAGACCGATTCCGCGGCCGCCATGCGTTTATGCGAGCAACTGCGCAGCGCGATTGAGTGTGAGGATTGGGCGTTCATCGCCCCCGGCGTGGGTATCACGTTGAGTTTCGGGTTGGCTGAGAGCTTTTCTGACTTTCGGCGCAAGACCATTTTGAGCGCGGCGGACAGCCGTCTGTATGAAGCCAAGCACAGCGGTCGAAATCGCGTGGTGGCTTGACCCCACAAATAAGCAGCAGCCGCCGCCGATAAAAAACCAACCCCGGCATAAAAGGCTAGTAAGGGCACGGCGACGGCCGCTGGGTTGGCCGACTTGCGTCAGCCATAATGTTTAGCGGCTGACCAAAGAAAAGCTTTAACCCTTCTACAAACTAATCCACGCCCATGGCGATTGCGGCTGCATCAAGCCGACCAGTCGACGGCGCGCGATCAGGCGCGGCAAGGTATTCGATCGTCGAATACGACGTTCAAGACGCAAACTGGCCGCGACCAGTGCGCGGCGACTTGGGGTATTGAGAGGTTTCATTGCGACGGTACTCCATTTGGATTGGAAACAGCGTCTATGAAACAGGCAAATTGCGGCGCAGCTGTGCCGCCTGGTGGCAATGCACGGCGCAATCGTGGCGCAATGTGGCAACAGGTTAGCTGGCGCGGGAGGCGACCTGATCGCCGTAGACATTCTTCCATGTCGCGATCAGCGAATGGAGCATCGGCAGGAGTGCGTCGAACGGCATCGGTTTGGCAAACAGGAAGCCCTGAGCGTCGTCACAACCCATATCGCGCAGCGTTTCCATTTGCACTTCGTGCTCGACACCCTGTGCGATAACGCGCATACCAAAACTATCGAGCAGCTTGATCAGATTGGCGACGATGTGCGTCATGCGTTCGTCTTCGGGTACGGCCGTAATCAGGTCCTGCGAAAGTTTGATGTTGTCGAGTGCCAGGTGACGCAGTTCGTTGATACAGGTGAGCCCCGCACCAAAATTATCCAGGCTCAGGCCCACACCTTTGCGTTGCAGTTTTTCGATGAGCGCCTGTAAATCGTAGAGCGTACCGTGCAAGCGTGGCGTGATGGCGCGTTCCGATACTTCGAGTTCGAGGCATTCACCGTCGAGTTCGAAGTGATCAATGGTGTTGCACAGGTCATCGTAAAACGTGTCTTTTGCAAACAGGTCGCCCGCGACGTTGACGGAGATCCGCACGTCGAGTCCCTCCCGACGTAAGCTGGCTAGATCCTGACACGCACGCTGGATGGCCCACAGACCCAATTCTTCCATCATTCCCGAGTCTTCGGCGACGGGCAGGAATGCATGCGGGCTGAGCAGCTCGCCATCTTCGCCGCGCAGCCGCAGCAGTGCTTCAACGCCCATAACGGCACCGTCTAGCAGCTTTAGTCGTGGCTGATAGTGCAGCAGCATGCCGTCTGCCTCGATCGCCCGTCGGATGCGGCTTTCAAGTTCCAGTCGGCGCTTGGCCTCGGCCCGGGCGGCCGGTGCAAACAGATGGTATTTGTTGCGGCCCAGATGGCGCGCGTGCGCCATGGCACTGGACGCGAGGCTGACCAGACGAGCGGCCTCGTCCGCATCATTGGGCGACACGCTGGCGCCAATGCTGCAGTCAATTTCTATTGGCTGACCTTCGATCAGGTACGGGTCGACCAGAGCGCGGCGATACTTGTGTACGGCCCGCGTCAATTCGGCGGCCCGCGGCAGTGGCTGACAAATCGCAAGACAGCGCGTATCAAGTCGACCGATCACGGCACGACCGCGTACGGCGCCGGACAGTCGGTCGGCCATTGAACGTGTCAGCCGATCAAGCTCGGCCTGATCGTAAACGCTGCTGAGCGTGTCGTAGTTGGAAAATTCAACCACCAGCACACCCAACGCGTATTCTGAACGCATTGCTCGGGCCAGCTCCTGTTCAACAGATGACTCGAACATCAATGCATTGGGCAGGCCGGTAGCGGTATCGCATTCCTTGAGTTTGGAAAGCTCGGTGGCGGCGTGCTCGAGTTGCAGGCTGATTTCGCGGCGCTGTGCAAAACGGTCAAGACGTAACACCGTATCGATTTGTGCCTGCGACAGTACTTTATCGAGCGGCTGGACGATGAGTCCATCGGCTCCCGCTGCGTAGGCGGCGGCCTGCGCCTCGGTGGCGCGGTCGCAAAGCATGAGTATGGGGACATCAGCAACCAGTTCGCAGTTGCGAATCTCGCCGCACAGCGGCACAGCGTTCTGATGACAGATGATCGTCAGGTTGATCTGGTTGTAGAGCAGAATGCTTAGTGCGTCTTCAGCGCTGTCGGCCCGCACAATGCGCAGATCGTCACGATGCCCGAGCAGTGCATCTGCCTGCGATTTAGCCGACTGCTCAATCAAAAGAACCGTCTGGCGTTCCTGGTGCTTTGGGTGATTCAACGGGTCTCTCCGTTATGCCTGAAAAACGTCGCGACAATCCATGGCCACGAGAACGCCCGGTACATCCGAATACGATGTCCCGTGCATAGTTGGTAGCGGCTGATCAGCGCGAATCTTTAGGTCGGGAAGTCCCGAATTTGCCAACGACCACGTTG
>CAYGSQ010000003.1:15305-19474 GCA_964352435.1 uncultured Gammaproteobacteria bacterium
ATGGCTGCTGGTGGCTCGGTGGCTGCTGCGCTTGGCGGCACCGGTGGCGTTTCCAGGGCAATGACCTGGTCGCGCCCGGCGTCCTTGGCTGTGTAGAGTCCTTTGTCGGCCCGCTGTAACAGGCTTTCTACCTCTTCGCCGGGGCGGTAGCTGGCTACGCCAGCCGACAGCGTTACGTCAAATATGTCGTCGAACGGCTGTTCGCGGGTGACGACACACAGGCGCTGTGCACAGAGTAATGCGCCTTCATGGCTGGTTTCGGGCAGCAGCACAATAAACTCTTCGCCACCGTAGCGTGCCAGTTCGCTGGTGCGCACCAGAGAGTCGATCACGTCCATGCCACGCAGAGCACCGCGCAATCGTTGGCACAATGAGATGAGGACCCGGTCGCCGGCCAGGTGACCGTAGCGATCGTTAATGTTTTTGAAATGGTCGAGATCAAGCAAAATAACGCTGAACGTACCGTGGCCACGATCACACCGCGACTTTTCCTTTTGCAGGGCGTCCATGATGTAACGACGGTTAAATGCCTGCGTCAGATCGTCCTGGCTTGTGAGAACGCGAATGTCCTTGAGTGCTTCATGCAGATCGCGATTGCGATCGTTGAGTTTTTCACGAAGCGCGCTGACGTAGTTGCCAAAAAACGCGCTCCACAACAACATCCCGCCGAGCATGATCAGGCGTTCCGCTTCGTCCGATGCCGCGAAGCGATCGTTAAAAAAGAAATAGTCGACGGCGACCAGCGTGGCGTAGGAGAAGAACGCAAAGGCCGCCACACCGGACAGGGCCTTGCCGCGTAGTGCCAGAACACCAAACATCATGATCATCACATAGCCGATGATGAACAGATCACGCAGCGCCGCGTCAGCCATCATCGGTACCAGCAACCAGCACATCGCCGTGATAATTTGTTCAACGGACATGGACGGATCGCTGCGTGTCTCGGAACGGCCGCTGCGTAGCATCCAGTAAAAATAAAAATTGGTGGCGAGCACCGCGATGACCAGCGGCAAAATCCACGAGCGCGTCAAAAGACCGGATTCGTCCTTGAGAAAAAACACCGACAGCATTGACCATAAGCCATAGCTGGCAAACGCCATGAAAAAGCGCTTGAGGCGCAAGCGCCGTTTCGGGTTGTCGGTAGGAAGAAGTCCAATCACGAGTGCTAATCGATTACTCAAGTAGCCGCCGAGTGTGCCACAGCGGTGGTAAATTGGTGTGAGACTTAACCTAAACTGTGGGATTGTTCACGAAAATTTCGCGAATTTTGACGCGGCGTCACTGTTCGATGATGCGTACGAACGATTCCTCAAGATCATCGGTGCTCGATTGTGCGCGGATTTCATCCGGCGTACCGGCTGCAACGACGCGTCCACGATTCACAATAACGATGCGATCACACAGCGCGGCGACCTCTTGCATTATGTGACTTGAGAACACAATGCACTTGCCTGCGGCCCGTAGTTTTTCGATCAGCTCGCGCAGGTTGCGCGTGCTCATTACGTCGAGCCCGTTGGTTGGTTCATCAAGCACAATGTTGTTGGGTTCATGAATAAGACAACGCGCCAGCGCGACCTTGGTTCGTTGGCCTTGCGAAAACCCTTTAGTGCGTCGATCAAGAATATCGCCCAGTTCGAGAAACTGCGTCAGCTCGTCAACACGTTGCTCAATTTTCTGCGCACCAAGGCCACACAGCTGACCGTAGTAGCGAATGTTCTCGCGCGCCGTCAAGTTTGGGTAAATGCCCGGGTTGTGTGAAAAAACGCCGAGGCGATGACGACCTTCAGTGGGCTGTTTTACCACGTCGATCTCGTCGACAAACGCGGTTCCGGTATCCGGGCGCAACACGGTGTACAGCATGCGCAACGTGGTTGATTTGCCGGCGCCGTTGGGCCCGAGCAGTCCCGTAATCTGACCATCCTGGGCGACAAAACTTACGTCTTCCACGGCCGTCACTTTGCCAAATGATTTGGCGAGAGCGCGTGCTTCAATCACGGTTGCGGACCTGCATAATCAATAAAAAAGGGTTCGGGGCCCTGCAGCTCAAAACACTCGGCGTCGAGTGTGTCGTGCGCCCGTTCGCGCACGAAGTCGCCCATCAGCTTGGGCATGCAACCGATGGCTGCCTGACCGTGCCCCTGTCCTTTGCCAATCAGGTGACGGGCGTTGCCCAGATACTCGGCCGCGCGCGCGCCGTAGGCCGGCGGTGTCACCGGGTCGTTCTCGCCCGACAGCACCAGCACCGGCACGTCACTGGAAAACGGCGTTTTGAAATCATCGTCGATTACGCCTTTGGGCCAGACGTCGCACACCGCCCGCAGACTCTCCACAATCTCGCGCCCAAGGTAGGTAGTCGCCAGTGCATCATCGTCGACCGTTTTGAAAAACGGCACGTCTTCGGCGCAGACCACCGAGTTATGCATGCCATAGGCCATGGAGTCGGCCAGGCTGGCACTCACGGTGAGTGCCTGCGCAGTCAGCGGCACGTAGTTGCCCTGTGCCGCTTCATGAATCATCAACGGCAACAGTGCCACCGTTTGCGGCGCGTAGCTCAACAAACGCACGGCGCCGGCAAGGTCCAGATGTCCGACGGTAAGCGTCGTCGACTGAGCCGTGATCGGGTGTGCGAGCGTGACTTCGACCGGCTGTTTGCGAACGGCGTCAATCACCGTTTTGAAGTCGTTGGTCAGGTTGCCGAACGCCGCCAGGCAGGCGTCCTGTTCCGTGCATCGTGTAAACGCAGACGCAAGTGCACGCTGGGCGACAAACGGGATATCCGGTCCCAGCGCTTCGTCCACCGGTACCACGCCGTCCAATATGACGCTGTGGGTGTTGGCTTCGAAGCGGCGCAAGTAGTGTTGGGCAACCCGTGTACCGTAGGAGATGCCGTAGACGGCGAGCTGCTCGTAGCCCAGAGCGTCGCGTACGGCGTCGAGATCACGCACCGCGACTGAGGTGGTAAAAAAGCGCGGGTCGACGCCGAGCTCGGACACGCACTCCGCGGCCAGACGGGCCGTTTCCTCTGCGCTCCACAGTCCGCCCAGCGACTGATCGGGCAATGAACACGACAGGCGCTGTGAGTCACCTGTGCCCCGTTGATCTACCAGAATAATGTCGAACTCTTCGCGCATGCGGCGAAATGCCGGGTGATAGGCCGCGTAAAAATCGAGCGACGCCTGACCGGGGCCGCCGGCGATCACCGTGATGGCGACATTGCGTGGTTTGCGTTTGAGCGCCGCGACGCGCGCCACAGACAGCGTCACGGTCGCGCCGTCCGGGTCGTCATAATCCAGCGGCACCACCAGCTCGCCGCACTCGCCGCGGACGGAACGCAGAGCCTGCAGGCCGGCAAAGCGGCAGGCCTCAAGCTCGATGCTCGCGGGACTTTCATTAGGCGATTGCGCCTGACCTGATGGTGCAGGCACCAGCGCGACCAGAAGGCCGGCGCACAGTGCGGCCGGGCGGTAACTGCGAACGATTGCGGGAAACATCGGCGCACGTTAGCGCAAAAAACGCTTGGCTGCGCGCGAATTTGCTATCCTGTGCGAATGACTTTGTCCCACAGCTATGACGTGATCGTGGTCGGCGGCGGCCACGCCGGTACCGAGGCGGCGCTTGCCGCGTCGCGGATGGGCGCGCGCACGCTACTTTTGACCCACAGCATCGACACGCTGGGACAGATGAGCTGCAACCCGGCTATCGGTGGTATCGGCAAGGGGCATCTGACTCGCGAGGTCGATGCATTGGGCGGCGCCATGGCGCGCGCGGCCGACCGGGCCGGCATCCAGTTCCGCACGCTGAATGCGCGCAAGGGCCCGGCCGTACGGGCCACCCGCGCCCAGGCGGACCGCGTGCTCTACCGTGGTGCAATCCGCGAGATGCTCGAGGCGGCCCCCAATCTGCAGATTTTTCAGCAGGCTGTGGAAGACCTGATCATTGAGGGCACCCGGGTCACGGGTGCGGTCACGCAAATGGGCCTGTCATTTCATGCGCCCACCGTGGTGCTGACGGTTGGCACCTTTTTGGCGGGCAAGATCCACATCGGCAGCGCGAACTACGCGGGCGGCCGCGCGGGCGACCCGCCATCCAATCGTCTGGCAGCGCGCCTGCGCGAACTGCCCTTTACGGTTGATCGCCTCAAGACGGGCACGCCACCGCGTATCGACGGC
>CAYGSQ010000003.1:19484-24434 GCA_964352435.1 uncultured Gammaproteobacteria bacterium
GCCCGGTGTTTTCGTGCATGGGTTCGACGGCGGATCATCCGCGGCAGGTGCCGTGCTATTTGACGGCGACCACCGAGCGCACGCACGACATCATCCGTGCAGCCATTCCCGAGTCGCCCATGTTTACCGGCGCAATCGACGGTGTGGGTCCGCGTTACTGTCCGTCGGTGGAAGACAAAATTGTGCGTTTCGCCGACAAGAACTCGCACCAGATTTTTGTCGAGCCCGAGGGCCTGACGGTCAATGAGTACTACCCCAACGGCATTTCCACGTCGTTGCCGTACCAGGCTCAGTACGAATTTGTGCGCACCATTCCAGGTTTTGAAAACGCGCACATTACGCGACCTGGCTATGCGATCGAGTACGACTTTTTCGATCCGCGAGGCTTGCGTCATACGCTTGAGACGCGGCACATCGACGGTCTGTTTTTTGCCGGCCAGATCAACGGTACGACGGGTTACGAAGAAGCTGCCGCGCAGGGCTTGCTGGCCGGTACCAATGCCGCGCTGCGCGTGCAACAACGTGACCCGTGGACGCCGGGGCGCGACGAGGCCTACCTCGGTGTACTGGTCGACGACCTGGTTACCCAGGGCACCCTCGAGCCATACCGCATGTTTACCTCGCGCGCCGAATACCGGCTATTGCTGCGCGAAGACAACGCCGACTTGCGTTTGACCCCCGTGGGGCGCGAACTGGGTTTGGTCGATGACGAGCGCTTTGCGCGCTTCGAGCAAAAGCGTGAAGCGGTGGCGGTCGAGACGGCGCGGCTGCAGAAAATCAACGTGCATCCGGGTGCAGCCCTTGACGCGCTGCTCGAGCAGCAGGGCGGCCAGGCGGCGTCGCGTGAAAGCAAAGCATTCGACCTGCTGCGGCGGCCGGGCATGACCTACGATGCATTGTGCACGCTGGACGCTGTCGCCCCCGGTGTCGACGACGTCGCGGTTGCGCAGCAAATTGAAATCCAGGCGCGGTACAGTGGTTACATTGCCCGCCAGCAAGCGGAAATCGATCGTCAGCGGCGCTACGAATCGGCCGCGCTACCCCATGACCTGGACTACGACTCGATTACCGGGCTGTCGAACGAGGTGCGGCAAAAGCTGAACACCATCCGTCCGGCGACCGTAGGTCAGGCGTCCCGCATTGCCGGGGTCACACCCGCCGCAATCTCCATTTTGCTGGTGCATCTCAAACGCGGTTCACCGCCCGCACAAAAATCGGCCTGACGCCTGCCGCCCATCCCGTGTACCCTGTTTAACGTAATCCACGGCTGCAGGGGAGCCGAAAATGTCCGAGCATTGGGAAGTTTTTCCGTGTCAGATTGGTGATCACCACGCGTTTGTGGCCTACGATCACGGTCTGAGCGATTCCATTGATGGCCTGGCGCCCACCTCATTGCTCAAGATCAAGGCGACGCTCAGCGCGCCCAACGATCAGGGCATGCCGCAAAAAGCCGAGCTCGAAAAACTCACTACGCTGGAAGACATCCTCGAGACCCAGGTGCGTGAACATGCCGGTGTACCGGTCGGCCGCGTCACGGTCGCCGGGCTGCGAATTTTCTATTACTACGTCGATATTGACGACAACGCAGCCAAAGACATGGTCGATGCGCTGGCGGCGCAAACCGGCTACGAATTACGTTTCACACTCAAAGACGATGCAGGCCGTGAGGGCTACTGGCAGGATCTGTACCCGAGCGAAGAAGAACGTCAGGTAGCCGCCGACATGCGTACGGTCGATGAACTGCGACTGCGCGGCGACGATTTGGCCGTGGAACGTAAAGTCGAGCACTGGGCCTACTTTGCCGAGGAAGCGGACATGCTGCGCTTTGTGGAGTGGCTCAAGGGCATGGGGTTTGATGTCGATAGCGCGTCGGCCGTCAATCCGGCCGACACGGTCGATTCAGCACACAGTTACCGCGTGCAGTTTTCCAATACGCTGGCGCCATCACTGGCGAACATCAGCGATGTTACCGTCGCGCTGTGCACTCAGGCGCGCGAGCTCAACGGTGATTACGACGGTTGGGAAACCAGCGTCCAGGGCGGCTAGTCGACCACCAGGTCAAACTCAACCGTTACATCTGCGCTGTATTTCACTTCGCCGGTTTCAAAGGTATCGGCGCCGCCGCCGCTTTTTGCGCTACGACTTTCCATCGCCATCATGCGTGGACCCTGCGGTGGCAGGAATGACACGTTGGTCGTGCTGATCTTGCGCACCTTGCCGACCTTGGCGTCGAGTGTCGTCGCCACGGTCTGAGCGTTGAGTCGGGCGTTGGTTGCCGCTTTGGCCAGTGCTTCGCGCAGCAGCTCGTCTTTGCGGCTGGACTGCAGCTGCGGGGACTGCGCCTGATTGACGCCCAGATCGGTCGCCTGTTCCATCAGTAGCCCGAGCATTGACAGGTCTTCGAGTTTGACCTCCAGCGAACGATGCACGTAGTAGCCAATAAGCCGGCGCGAGTTGCCTTTGGACCAGTCGTATTCAGGTCGGATGCTGAGTTGGGCCGTTTTAATGTTGCGCTTGGGGACGCCCAGATCATCGCAGGCGGCGATGAAGTCGCGCACAATTTTCTCGACGTCGCGCTGCGTGGCCTTCTGGTCACTGCCGCGCGCTTCCACGCCGAGGTTCATGATGGCGATATCCGGCGCGGCGGAAATCTCGCCGTTGCCCGAAACCGTTACTGTACGATCGTCTGCCATGGCGGCCCCCTGAAAAAACGTGAGCGCGATGGCCGCGCAGAGCAAGAATGGTTTGATTCGAGTCATGCTGCCGACACCTCATCCAAAAAACGCAGTCTATCAACAATCCGGTACACTTTGACCGCGAATTATTCTCAGCTGCAGGTATCTGGTCATGCACGACACACCTCAAGTGATTGACGTTGGTAACAATGTCTTTGCCATCGACACCCACTACGTAAGGCCGCTGATGGATGCCAGTCATCTGATTGTCCACGGCGGGCACGCCGCCTTTGTCGACACCGGCACGAGTCACAGCGTGCCGCATTTGCTTGATGCCCTGCGCGACCAGGGACTTGGTGTCGGCGATGTGGACTATATTTTTCTGACCCACATTCATTTGGATCACGCTGGCGGTGCGGGCACTTTGCTGCGTGCATTGCCCAACGCACGCGTGGTTTTGCACCCGCGCGGCGCCGGCCACATGATCGAGCCCGAACGGCTGATTGCGGGTACCAAAGCGGTTTATGGCGAGGCCCTGTACGCGCAGCTTTACGGTGAGATTGTGGCGCTGCCAAAACAACGCGTCATCGTCGTGGAAGACGGCGACAAGCTGAGTCTGGGTGACCGCGAATTCGAGTTCATCCACACGCCGGGGCACGCTTTGCATCACTACTGCATTGTTGACCCTGCAGCGCGCGCCGTGTTCAGCGGCGATACGTTTGGTTTGTCGTATCGCGAAACGGATAGCGCAAACGGCGCATTTATTTTCCCCACCACAACGCCGACCCAGTTTGATCCGGTTGCCGCGCACGCGTCTTACGATCGCATTGCGGCCTACCAGCCCGACGTTGTGTATCTCACGCACTACAGTCGCGTGTCGGACGTGCCACGCCTGACGCAGGACTTGCACCGCAGGCTGGACGGTTTTGTCGACGTGGCAAAAAAGCACGTGGCGTCTACGGATCGCGCAAGCGCTATCGCCAAAGGCTTGCGCGGGTTTGTGTACGAGGAACTTGCCCAACACGGCTTTACGGGTGATGACGCGCAGCGCGAGGCGATTCTCGGCCCGGATCTGGATCTCAACGCGCAGGGTCTCGATGTATGGTTACATCGCCTGCGCAAAAACGGAGAAATCTGACGTATGAGCCACGACAGTCAACAAACATTTGCCGCGCTGCGCGTGCACAAGGACGATGGTGCAGTGTCGTCCCGGGTAGATACGTTGCGCATCGACGACTTGAGTGCGGGCGATGTGCTTATTCGAGCGCGCTACTCCAGCATTAACTACAAGGACGTGCTGGCCTGCACCGGCAAGGGCGCGATCATGAAATCGTTTCCGCTGGTCGCCGGCATTGATGTGGCCGGTGTGGTCGAGCAAAGCGGCACGGATCAATTCAAACCAGGCGATGAGGTGGTTGTCACCGGTTGCGGTTTGGGCGAGACGGTCGACGGCGGCTACGCGCGCTACGTCCGGGCGCAACCTGAGTGGGTCGTGCCGCTGCCCGCGGGCATGGATTTGTGGCAGACCATGTGTCTGGGTACGGCCGGTTTCACGGCGGCACTCGCTATCACCCGGATGGAGCGAAACGGGCAACAGCCCGACCAGGGCGCCGTACTTGTGACGGGTGCGACCGGCGGCGTGGGGTCGCTCGCGATATCGATGCTCAGTCGCCGGGGCTACGAGGTTGCGGCCATGTCCGGTAAACCGCAGGCCGCCGCTTTCCTGAAAAAGCTCGGTGCAGGCGAGATCATTGGGCGCGATGCGGTGCCCCAGAAGCCGCGCGCACTCGACAAAACCCTCTGGGCCGGCGCCATCGATAACGTTGGCGGTGAGACGCTCGCGTGGCTGACCAGCACGGTCGGCTGGTGGGGCAATATCGCCTCAATTGGGTTGGTGGGCGGGCATCAGCTCAATACCACCGTCATGCCGTTTATCTTACGCGGCGTCAATTTGCTTGGCATTAACTCGGTGCAGACGCCGCGGCCTCAGCGCCTCGATGTCTGGCGTCGTATGGCCGCCGATCTAAAGCCTGATTTCGAGACGATAGGCACGCGTACGGCGGGGTTTGACGAACTTCCGACGCTCTTCCAGGCGTATCTGGATGGCAACGTCACCGGCCGAACAGTGATCGAGATCCCGTGAGCAAATCGCACATGTGCTAAAATGCGGCAACGCGGCAAGGTCGCATAGATCGCGTTCACCCACGTCAAAACACAAAAGAGAGCACGCCATGTCACAAACTGCATCCCAGGAAGGTCTGCGCGGTATCAAAGC
>CAYGSQ010000004.1:0-10582 GCA_964352435.1 uncultured Gammaproteobacteria bacterium
AGGTGTAGCCGTCGACGCCGTCAGCCGGACGGGCGCGCCCCCACATTGAGCCATACGACAAGAACGCGCCCAGCAAACCAAAACCACCCACGGCAATGGAGAACGCGAGCGCACGACCGACGATTAGGTACTGACAAACAAAACAGGCGAGTGCCACGGACGTGCATCCCAGCCACGTCAGGGCATGGGTATCGGAGCGCGTATAGCGGCTAAGCGCGCGTCGACGCTGACGTCGAATTCCAAAGCGCACACCCAGAGCGCCCACCACGAACAGGCCCAGGGCGGCGCCAATGGTAGCGCTGAGACGAACGCCACTGCCATCCAGCGCGATCATCAACGCGGGAATGAGCGGCAGCGCCAGCAGGTAGATCAAAAACCCGCGAACGGACCACGCGACTTTGTCACTGAGCGGATTCATGCGTACACCACCACAGCGAGCGGCGCAGCATCTGCGCCCTTGACGGTGTCGAGCACACTGCAGGTCGTCAGACCAATGGTGAAGGTCAGCAACAAGAAGCCAAGAAGGCGTCGCGTCACTTTGCTCATCAACCGGCCTATGCGTTGATTGCGTATCTCGCCAGATCGATTACTCACGATGTGCTGTCCAGGGTCATGTTCTCCATCATCTTAGCGCCTCCCGTTTGTCTCTCGCCGCCATCTGTCGCGGAATGGCTTCAATGTAATTCATTTGCATACAAATGTAAATGATTGTATAGTTTCGTCATCATTCAACTACGCAGGCTGGAACAATGGCAGACAAATCAGTGGCTTTGAGCGCCCGGCTACCCGCCGCAGATGCGGAATTTCTGAACAAATGGCAGGTTGAGGGCGCCGACACACCCAGCGAGAAGCTCCGTCGGGTGGTCCGTGAGACCCGCGGCCGGGTCAAGGCCACCACCGACTATCGGCACGCGCTGCGCATGGCAGGCGAGCTGTTCGCCCCCTCGTTCGAGCACGTGCGCGAGTCTGAGGTCGCGGTCAACAAGCACTCAGAGCTGATGGCGAAAATAGGCGAATGGCTACCCGAAATGGTCGCCTACGTGTACTCGGCCGAGGGTTTGGCCGGTCCGGACGCTGAGTCAAATCTCAAACGCCTGGAAGGCGGCGTCGCGATGCGCGTAATGACGCTGATGCAGTCAGTGCTGCAAACCGCCGTGACCTCCAAGGGCCCGTTTTACGACCCAACGCTACTGAATGACCGACTGCAACCGGTGCTCGACACGGCGCAAGTTGTGCAAGACGCGCGCGATAAAGCCAACAAGAAGTAACAGGAGAACGCCCGTGTGGGACTTGTTTATAGCCAGTGAAAATTTGCCCTTCAGCGTGTCCATCACGTTGATGGTCGTTATCGCGGTGCTCGAAGGCGCCACCGCGGTATTCGGCATGGCGTTATCAGATCTGGTCGACGCCATCGTGCCGGAGGTGGATCTGGAAATGGGCGACGGCCCGGACGGCGGCAACGTCCCCGCCCTGTCGCAGTTTCTGGGCTGGTTGCGCGTCGGTGAAGTCCCGGCCCTGATCCTGCTCATCGTGTTTCTTTTGAGTTTCGGATTGGGCGGTTTCGCCCTGCAGTCCATTTTTCAAGGCGTAAGCGGTTCCTACCTGAGTCCGCTGATCGCGGCAGTGCCAGCGCTCGCCATTGCGCTGCCGTCCCTGCACTTTTTAGGCGGCGTCATGGCCGCGGTATTGCCGCGCGATGAAACCGAGGCGGTAGCGGAAGCGTCGTTTCTTGGTCAGCAAGCGACCATTGTGTTGGGCACGGCCAGACGCGGCAGCCCAGCCCAGGCCAAGTTACGCGATGCGTTTGGAAAGACGCACTACATCATGTTTGAGCCGGTCGAAGACAATGACGTCAGCGCCGGCGCAAAGGTCACTCTGCACGAAGTCGTCAATGGCGTCTTCCGCGGAGTGTCAGCGGCTGGAATCGAGGACGGAGCTTCCTCCGTTAGCGCTTCGGTCGTGTTATCAAAAGGGGAAAAAGTATGATTCAAATCCAGGAAATTGCCATTTTAGTTGGTCTGATACTGATCGCGCTAATCGCGATCGGCCTCATCGTTACACGTTTGTACCGGCGCGCGTCCAAAGAAGTTTCGTTCGTGCGCACCGGTTTTCGCGGCGAGAAAGTTGTCATGAACGGCGGCGCGATTGTGCTGCCAGTGCTGCATGAAACCATTCCGGTCAACATGAACACCCTGCGACTCGAAGTGGCGCGCGCTAACCACGCGGCACTGATCACCCATGATCGGATGCGCGTGGACTGCACGGCCGAGTTCTACGTGCGGGTCAAGCCCACACATGAATCTATCGCCAACGCTGCGCAAACGCTCGGCATGAAAACCATGAACCCCATGGAGCTGAAAAACCTCGTCGAAGGTAAGTTCGTCGATGCGCTGCGCGCCGTGGCCGCCGAAATGGCCATGGAAGAACTGCACGAAAAACGCGTCGATTTCGTGCAAAAAGTGCAGCAGGTGGTGTCGGAAGACCTGCTTAAGAACGGCCTGGAACTGGAGTCGGTGTCGCTGACCGGCCTCGACCAGACCAGCTTCGAGCACTTCAACCCGCAAAACGCGTTTGACGCAGAAGGCATGACCAAGCTGACCGAAGCGATCGAGTCACGCCGCAAAAAGCGCAATGACATCGAGCAGGACATGGCGGTGGCCATTCGCCTGAAAGATCTCGAGGCCGAACGCGAGAAGCTCGAAATCACCAAGGAAGAGGAATACGCCAAATTTGCGCAGGAGCGTGAGATTGAAGTGCGCCGTGCCAGCCAGAACGCAGAGATCGCAAGCGAACGTGCGGCCAAGTCGCGTGAGGCGAAGGAAGCTGAAATCACCGCGAAGCAGCAGGTCGACCTGGCCAGCATCAATGCGCAACGCGAAGTCGACGAAAGCCGCCTGCTGATGGAGCGTCAGATTCGTCAAACGGAAATCGAGAAGGAGCGCACGATTGAGACCTCAGAAATTGAGCGTCGAAAATCTGTGGAGCTGTCCGAGCAGGACCGCGCTATCGCCATCGCCGAAAAATCCCGCGCCCAATCCGAGGCCAAGGCCGAAGCCGATCGCGCGCTAGCTGACGCCGTACGCGAAGAGGAACAGGTCATCACGGTGCGCGAAACCAGCCGCGCCGAACGTGTCAAAGACATCGAACTGGTTGCTGCACGTCAGGAAGCAGGCAAGGCCGCCATTGAGGTGACCGTCGCCGCGGAAGCGGAGAAACAGGCGGCGCTCGACAAGGCTGCGGCAGTGACAACACTGGCAGAAGCCGAAGCGGACAAGGTTCGGATTGCTGCGGAAGGTGCGGCGCAGGCGAAGATTCGTGAGGCCGAGGCGGCCGCGAAACGCTACGAAGTAGACGCCGTCGGTAAGCGCGCGGTCAACGAGGCGCAAAACGTTTTGTCCGAAGAGCAGATCGCCATGCAGATCAAGATGGCGCTGATGCGTCACCTGCCGGCCATCATCCGGGAGAGCGTGAAGCCGATGGAAGCCATCGAGGGCATCCGTATCATGCAGGTGGAAGGCCTCAATACCGGTGGCGCAAGCGGCGGCGACGGCGAAAGCGCCACAGCCGGCGGCGGCAGCCTGGCTGACCAAATGGTCAACAGCGCCCTGCGCTACCGCGCACAGAGCCCGCTGGTCGACACTCTACTTGAAGAGATCGGCCTCGAGGGCGGTGACATCAACGGCCTGACGGCCGGCCTGGGTGTCGTGAACAAGAGCAACGGGGCAGCACCGACTCCCGAGACGGTAATACCCAGCTAGGCGTTACTCTTTTCACATGATGATGAGCGGCACCTTCGGGTGCCGCTTCAGGAAAACTGTGACCTGCATCACAGTCTGAAGAAATACCTGCGCAAGCGGACACCAATCGCCTGACGTTCTGTTAAGTGAGCACTTTTTCCCATACCAGTTGCTTTAGTGTGTTGTTAACAAATGTAATCGGCTAATAACAAAAATGAAAAACCGCATCATTGCAGCACATCTTGCACTTGCTTTAGCTGCGTTAATTTTTGTCAGCCCGACCGCGACTTACGCCGCATCGCTGGGTGAACTAGCAGCGGTTGACGAACGCGGTAGCGACGACGATGGCGACGGTATCGATGCGAACAGCGACAACTGCATCAACACGTTCAACCCGGATCAGCGTGATTCAGACGGCGACGGCTTCGGGAATATATGCGACGCCGATTTGAACGACGACTGCATCGTCAACGTTGTCGACCTCGGCCTCTTTCGCACCCGGTTTTTCACCTCGGATGCGGATGCGGACCTGAACGGGAACGGGGTGGTGAACGTCGTAGATCTGGGCGTACTGCGCACCCTGTTTTTTCTGGCACCGGGTCCGAGTGGCCAGCTCAACGTATGCGATTTATCGGTGGCTGCATCCGGTGAGCTCAATCTCAATCGCTCCCTTGGCTTTGATCTCGATCAGGGCCTTGAGCAAACCGCACTGACTCCGCCCGTCGACATCTGGTATCAGGCGTTGTCGGCGACGTCGTCAAACTTCAACCCGCGCAACAGCACCCGGATCGGCATCTTCGGTTTGAATACACCCAGCGCACAGGACTGCAACACGCTATCGCTCTCGCAGTCACCCATCGCTCTGGCAAACCTGACAATTGGCTCATGGTTGTGCGTACGCACGAATGAAGATCGAGTGAGCCGCTTTCAAATCATTTCGGCAAATGGCAGCCCGCTCAACACGGCGTCTGCTATCCGGATCGACTTCACAACCTGGGAATAGCGAGTCAGTCCGGCTCGAAAATTTGTTCGATCGTTTGTTCGAACACCTGCGCAATTTTGAATGCGAGGGGCAGGCTTGGATCGAACTTGCCGGTCTCAATCGCATTGACCGTCTGGCGCGACACCTCCAGATGTTGAGCCAGCGCGGCCTGAGACCAACGCCGCTCGGCCCGCAGCACGCGCAAACGGTTCTTCATCGGTGGCGCCAGATCACGATGAATTGCGCGAGGGCCCACGACACCAGCATGACCGTGGCAGATTCATCAGCGACGTCGAACGCATGACCGGCTTTGCGTAGCGACTCGAACGTCGCGATGCCGAAAATGCCGATCGCAAAGCCCAATGCCAGCCCCTGATACTGGAGCAGCCGAACGTACTCGTCAGCTTCGCGAAGAAATCGTGCGTAGGCAAGGAATGAGCCGATCGCGACAATACTGGGGATCAATAGAAGCCACAGCGACGCGCCTTGCGCGATAGCTTCATTGGTGATGACGTAGGCCAATGCCCAAAGAATGCACGCGGCGGCTACGATAAGTGGATTTCGGCGCTCCGCCCCAGTCCCCATGCAGGCCCGTAAAGCACGGTAAAAACTACCGGGTTTATCTGATTCAGTCTGATCGGCCATGACAAGCTCCCTTGCTCATTAGTAAAGTGACCTTTACAGTATGGCAAACCTGTCTTTTTGTCAAGCTTACTTGTCATGCTTCGAACGATTCAGACAACCCCCTTGCCCTTGAGCGACGCCAATTCATCGGCCAGGCCCAACTCCTCCCCAAAAATGGCGTCGTTGTCCGCGCCAAGGCCCGTACACGGCTCACCCGGCAACCGGTCGCTGTTGAGCTTGATTGGGTTACGCAGCGCGCGCAGCTCACCGGCCACCCGATGCGGCATCGTTTGAATCATGTTGATGTCGCGCACGAACGGGTTGTCGAGCGCTTGCGGCAAATCGTAGACCGGCGCAACCGGCACGCGTTTTTGTAACTTTGAAATCCAGTGCTCCGTCGTATTCTTTGAAAACGCGTCGTCGAGCAGTGGCGTCAGCGCATCCCGATTGCGCGTTCGCTCAAGCATCTTGGCAAATCTGGGGTCGTCGCCCAAATCGGGCACACCCAGCGTCTCAATCAGGTAGGCCCAGAACTTCTCCGTCATGCACATGATAAAAATCCAGGCGTCCTGCGTGCGGTAAAGCTGCACCGGCGTGTTGGCCGGGTGCGCACTACGCGCGATGCGACCCGTTTCAACGCCGTGATTCATGTACCAGGTGCCCGGATAGGACAGTTGATGCAGCGCCACGTCGAACAGACTCACATCGACGTCGCCACCGCCATTTTTCTCGCGCCCGATGATGGCCGCCAGCGTACCCATCCCGGCAACGGTGCCGGTCATGAAATCGATCATCGACAAGCCAAAGCGCGCAGGCGGCGAGTCGGGCTCGCCGGTCATTGACAAAAACCCGCATTCGGCCTGCATCAGATAATCATAGCCCGGCCAGTCAGCCCGATCGTTGTCGCGGCCATAGGCCGAGATGTGCGTGCAGATAATATTTGGGTTCACGTCTTTGAGCGATGCGTAGTCCAGGCCCAGACGCGCTGGCTGATTACCGCGCAAATTGTTCCACATCACGTCGGCCGTTTTGATCAGCTTGTGCAGAAGGGCCTGCCCTTCCGGCAGTTTGAGATCCAGCGTGACGCTTTTCTTATTGAGATTAAACGCCTGAAAATAGGCGCAATCGTCGTCGCCCATAAGATGCTCGCCCGTTTGGCGTGACGGGTCACCACCAAACTTGCGGTTCTCAATCTTGATAACCTCCGCGCCCAGATCGGCCAAATACATGGAGCCATAAGGCCCGGCACCAAACTGTTCAACGGCCAGCACGCGAATGCCCGCAAGAGGTAAAGCCATCAGGGGAATCTCCGGAGTGAATGTATACAATCTGACGATCTTGCGGCGCACAATTGCCTGAATTTCGCTAATTAACTAGATCGAGTGGCAGCCATTGTATACAATGTTGCGCTCTTCTGCCCTGCCGATCACGCGGGCAGTCCACGCTAATTTAAGGTGAGCGCAACATGTCATATCGCTTAGGGGTTGATGTCGGTGGGACTTTCACCGACCTGCTGCTGGTTGACGAGAAATCCAATAAAACTTACACGGCAAAAGTGCCCAGCACGCCGGAGGATTCCTCCATCGGGGTACTCAACGGTATTGAGCGCGTCTGCGCCACCGCCGGTATTTCGCCGGAAAACATTTCACAGGTGATGCACGGTACGACCGTCGCGACCAACACCATTCTGACCGGCACCGGTGCCAAAGTCGGACTGGTCACCACGGAGGGCTACAAGCAAGTCCTGCAAATCGCGCGCTCGTATGTGCCGGGCGGTTTGGGCGGCTGGGTCATTTATAACAAGAGTGAACCCCTCGCGCCGCTAGCCTGCACGGTTGAGGCGCAAGAGCGCATGGGCGCCGATGGCAAAGTTGTCCGGCCGCTGAAAAAAACCGCGCTGAGCAAAGCACTCACGGAGCTCAAGAAAGAGAACATTGAAGCGCTCACGGTGTGCCTGATTAACAGCTACGCCAACGGCGCCAACGAACGGGAAGTCGCGAAGATCGCGAAAAAGGCGCTGCCGGGTATTCCGGTCTCGCTCTCCTCGAACGTTGTACCTGAGATGCAGGAATACGAACGCACCATCACGACGGTGGCCAACTCGTACGTTGCACCCAAAGTGTCGATGTACGTCAAGAACCTTAAACGTAAGCTCAAAAGCAAAATGAAGGATGTGAAACTGCACATCCTGCGTTCTGACGGCGGTATGGCATCGGCCAAGGTGGCCGAGGACCTGCCCGTTAACCTGCTGATGAGTGGTCCGGCCGGCGGCGTGTCGGGCGCGGTGTGGATTGCCAAGCAAGCCGGTTTTGAAAACCTGCTGACGTTCGACATGGGCGGCACATCAACCGATGTGGCGCTGGTACAAGATGGCAAAGCGCAACTGCGACGCGAAACGACGGTCGGCGATGTCACCGTGCGGGCCTCGTCGGTCGACGTGCGCACCGTGGGCGCTGGCGGCGGCTCGATCGCCCACGTACCCGAACTGACCGGCGCACTGCGGGTTGGCCCCGAAAGTGCCGGCGCGGCACCGGGACCGGCGGCTTACAACAAGGGCGGTGAGCTGCCGACCGTGACAGACGCAAACGTAGTACTTGGCTACCTGCCAACCGAAGTTCGCCTCGGTGGCGATATGGAAGTACGTCAGGATCTGGCACGCAAGTCGATTCAACCGGTGGCCAAGGCACTGGGCCTGTCGGTCGAGCGTGCGGCGGCGGGCATCATCGATATCGTCAACGAAAACATGTACGGCGCGCTGCGTCTGGTGTCGGTCGAAAAAGGCTTTGATCCACGCGACTTCGCGCTGATCGGCTTTGGCGGCGCCGGCCCGTTGCACGCTAACGCGCTGGGCAAACTAATGGGCAGCTGGCCGGTAATCATCCCGCCGGGCCCAGGTGTGCTGTGCGCGTACGGCGACGCCACCACGCGCGTGCGTGATGAAGCGTCGCGTACGTTTATCAAACGCTTCTCGCAAATCAGCGTTAAGCAAGTGGTCGACATCTTCCAAAAGCTCGCAAGCCAGGCGGAAAAGACGCTGGAAAAGGAAGGCGTCAAACCAAAAGACCGTACGACGACCTATCAGGTGGACATCCGCTACGCAGGCCAAGGTCTGCTGCTGACCGTCGACTTCGATATCAAAGACCTGAAAAAGAAAGGACTGGACATCATCGGCGACCAGTTCGACGAAATGCACAAACAGCTGTTTACGTTCGCTCTTGAGAACGACAAGGAGCTTGTGAACCTGCGCGCCGTTGCCCAGGGCAAAGAAGCGAACATCGCCGCCACCCAGCTAGCCAAGGGCGGCAGCAAGCCATCGGCCGCATCGAAACTTGCGGTTACCAAAGTGTTCATGGACGGCAAGAAACGCGACGCACAGCTTTACGATCGTCGCGAATTCAAGGCCGGCAACAAGATTGAGGGGCCAGCGGTCATCCTCGAAATGGACTCAACCACCGTTATCCTTCCCAAGCACGTCGGCAAAGTCGACAAGTTTGGCAACATCCTTATTAACCCTGCGAAATAAACGCACCAGGAGCGCACAACAATGGCAGCTACAATCGTTGAAAGTCGTCCCCGTCCGTTTAAACGTAAGGACGTAGACCCCATTACCCTCGACATCATTGAAAACGCAATGGTCAATGCGCGTTACGAGATGGACGCCGTACTGTTCCGTACGGCCATGTCTCCGGGTATTCGTGAACAGCACGATGAGTTCCCGATGATCGCCAACCTCGAAGGCAAGATGGTTGTCGGTCAATTCGGCAGCTTTATCCACGGCTTTAAAGAAGCCTATGACGGTACGATCGAAGAAGGGGACATGTTCCTGACCACCGATCCGTACGCGTGTAACGGTGCCGTCAGTCACATCAATGACTGGCTGCTGCTGCGGCCTATCTTTAAAGACGGTCGCCTGATCGCCTATGCGGCCATGTTTGGTCACATGACCGACGTGGGTGGCAAGGTGCCGGGCTCGCTACCGACCGATGCTCGCGAAATCTATGAAGAAGGTATTCGCGTACCGCCGACCAAGATCTACAAGAACGACGAGCTACAAGACGACATTCTCGATCTAATCTTGCACAACTGCCGCCTGCCGCACTGGAATCGCAGTGACTTCAACGCGCTGGTGGCCGCCATTCGCACCGCCGAAAAACGCGTGATCGAAATGTCGGAGCGCTTTGGTGACGACGTGTACTACTCGGCGCTCGACGAGCTACTGGAACGCAACAAGCGCGCCATGGCCAAGCTGATCAAGAACACCATCCCGACCAAGAAGCAGTACTTCGAAGATTACATCTGCGACGACGGCATGGGCATGGGTCCGTACAAAATCAAATGCGCCATGTGGCGTGACGGCAATAAGGTCAAATTTGATTTCACCGGCACCGACCCGCAATCGATCAGCTCGATCAACTTCTATCTGAACGAAGAAATGTTCAAAATGTTTTGTGGCGTCTACATGATCATGGTGTTCGATCCACAAATCATGTTTAACGACGGCTTTTACGACCTGATGGAAGTGCATATCCCGCACGGTTCGCTGCTCAAGCCCAAAGAACCCGCGGCGTTGTCGTGTCGTACGCACGCACTGGGCCGCATCTTTGACGTGCTCGGCGGATTGCTCGGCCAGGGCAACCCGGACTTTATGTGTGGCGCCGGCTTCTCAGACAGCCCACACTTCATGTACTCGGGCTACGACAAGGACGGCGAGTGGTACCAGCTTTACTCAATCGGCTTTGGCGGCATTCCCGGCAAACCGTTTGGCGACGGCCCGGACGGTCACTCACTGTGGCCCAGCTTCACCAACGTGCCCAACGAATTCCTGGAAAGCTATTTCCCACTGCGCATCGAGAAATACGAAACCATCATCGACAGCGGCGGCGCGGGCAAATTCCGCGGCGGCAACGGCCTGTCGATGGCCTATCGTTTCCTTGAGCCGGGCGAAATCTCGATTCACGATGATCGCTGGATGACCTATCCGTGGGGCGTGACAGGCGGTGAGCCGGGTCAACGTTCAGACAAAATCCTGCACCGCGCCGATGGCACGATCGAGAATATGCCTTCCAAGTGTGACCGCATCAAGGTCGAAGCCAACGACATGTTGTTCTTCAACACCTGGGGCGGCGGGGGTTGCGGCGACCCGTTTGAACGCGAGCCCGAAAAGGTCGCTTTCGACGTAAAAGCAGGCCTGGTCTCCGTCAAAGGTGCCAAGCGCTACGGCGTCGTGCTGAAGGACGAC
>CAYGSQ010000004.1:10592-23561 GCA_964352435.1 uncultured Gammaproteobacteria bacterium
GGCGAAAAGGTCGCCAAGGCCCCGGCAAAGAAAAAGCGCAAGAAACGCGCTTCGAAAACCAAGGCGGCCTGATACGTCAGCGACGTCGCCTCACGGCTAAACGAAAACGGCTCCTGACGGAGCCGTTTTTTTTGCCCATTTGCGCAGCCGCCAGCTTGGCTCCGAGATCGAAGGCGACGTTGGTCACGTAATGACCAGCAAGCACTTTTGCATAAGCATCATTCTTGCTCAAATTTAGAGACGACCGTCACACTTTTGGATATGGAAACAGTTTCTGACATCGATCATGGTCATCCCGGCGTATACTGCGCCCGTCGAATCCCAAACGACAAAACCATAAGAATATATAAATAAAGGGGAATCCATGAACCTCTACCGAAGCCTTGCACCTTGTATGGTGCTGATGGCATCTGCTTGCAGCATGCAGACAGCCTTTGGCCAGGCGGCCAATCAAAACGACCAAGCGTTGACCGTGCAGGAAGCCGAGTACCTGGCCGAGTCGCAGGCGAAGTGGCAATCACTCAGCCCTCGTAGTGGCAAGATCGAGCTGCCCGGCGGTTTTGCAACGCTCAATGTGCCCGAGCAGTACGCCTACCTGGGCCCGACCGATGCAGCGAGTGTGCTGGAACACAACTGGGGCACAGGGCCCGGCAAAAAAACGCTCGGCATGTTGATGTCCCGGAGACACTCACCGTTCGACTATGCGAGCTGGGCCGTCACGATTGAGTACGTCCACAACGGCTACGTTTCGGACGCAAAGGCCAGCGCAATCAACTACGACAAATTGCTCAAGAAGATGCAAGCACAAACGCGTCTGGACAGTGAATCGCGCGCGCAGGCGGGTTTTGGCACCGTCGAGCTGCTTGGCTGGGCCGAACCGCCACACTACTCGTCGAGCGACAAGCACATGTACTGGGCCCGGGAGTTGCTGTTCAATGAAGACGAGCGCGTATTGAGCTACGAGATGCGCACGCTTGGCCGGCAGGGGATGTTGAGCATGATCTTTAACGCGGCCCCGGATCAGCTCGCCGGAATTGCCCAGGCGCGCGATGACATCCTGGCCATGGTCAGCTTTAACGAGGGCTTTCGTTACGCTGACTTCAATCCCGCGACCGACACACTGGCAAGCTACGGCCTGGATACGTTGGTGGCAGGCGCTGCGGCGGAAAAGTCGAGCCTGCGGACGTCGTTGCCTATGTTCTTGCTCAAGATGGGCATCGTCATTTTGGTCATAGCCGGCGTGCTGCTGACCATCGCGAAGCAGCGCTTGGCCGGCTACGAAGTCATCAAGGCGTAAATCGGGGCCGCCTCTGGTATCAGGCAGAGGCGGCCTGTTCACGCAGCTCACGCAGATAGTTGCTGCGTGAAAAGCCCATCAGCGCGATCACCGGCACGCCAACCATCAGCGGTACGACCGCGACCGCCATACGCAAATTCTGTTCACCAAATACGTTGTCTGACAAATAGCCCACCGCAAGTGGACCCA
Source organism: uncultured Gammaproteobacteria bacterium (assembly GCA_964352435.1). Classification (GTDB taxonomy): domain Bacteria; phylum Pseudomonadota; class Gammaproteobacteria; order Steroidobacterales; family JBCCMA01; genus JBCCMA01. Next base: position 12,079 of record CAYGSQ010000004.1, read on the forward strand.
GCATGCCGGCAAAGCTGATGGTCATATAGTAGAGCGCTACGGTCTGCCCGCGGATTTGCCCCGGCGTGACATTGAGCAGCGCCGTGACCCCGGTCGCTGAGGCTAGCGCAATGCCAACGGTATTGAGCGCGATCAACGCCATCGCCATCTGGGGCGTCGGCATCATTGGCACGAGTGCCGCCGTCGGTACCAGTATCAGAACACCCAGCATGACGATCAGCAGCGGTGCATCCTCGCGCCCATTCGCAAACAGTTTGTCCGACAGATAGCCGGCCAAGTTGACGGTAAAAGGCCCCACCGCCAGCAACACGACACCATTCCACCAGGCGTAGGTTTTCGCCTCCCAGCCCCAGGTGCGCTCAAACATCGGCGCGTAAAACCCCTGACTGTACGCCGTGATCGTCATCACACACACCAGCATGACGATACCGACATAGACCTTCCAGTGCTTACCCACGTAGCGCAGCATCTCGCCAAATGTGGCGTCCGCCACCTCAGGTTTTCGCTCAAGACGCGGTGGCTCACGTACGGTCAAAAACAGCACGGCGACCAGAAGCCCCGGCAGACCTACTGTCACAAACACCAGCTGCCATGAGCTCACGGCGCCGAATACCGGCAAGACAATGCCGCTCATGCTGTCGGCCCAATCAAGCACACGCGAAGCGCCAAGGGACGCAATACCGGCGCCGAGCGACAGGGCCGCGGTATAGAACGCAATCGGGCGGCCGCGCCGCGCTGGCGGGAAGCTGTCGGAAATCATCGACATCGCGCAGGGATTGAGGGTCGCTTCGCCAACCCCGACACCGGCGCGTGCAAAAGCAATGTGGGTAAAGTTCTTGGCCATGCCGGTCAGCGCGGTTGCCAGCGACCATAGGCCAACGCCGGCCGCCACGATCCACGTGCGCCGTTTGCGATCTGCCAGCAGGCCAAGTGGCAAGCCGATCAACGCGTAGGTCACAGTAAAAAAGAGGCCCAGCAATAAGGAAATCTGAAAATCGGTCAGCGCCAGATCCGCCTTGATCGGCTCGATCAGCAATCCAAGTACGTAGCGATCAACGTATGAAAGGATGTACGCAATGGTGAGCAGACATACGGTATACCAGGCATAGCGCGAGCTGGGGTAGTCGCGTGCCGCGGTGCCCGTCGCGCCACTCATGACGCCGCCGGCAGATTGTAGATAACGACCAGATTGCCGTCCTCATCGACAATGCCCACCTCGCGACCGAGACGACCATCGTGGGTTTCCAGAGCATCCTCGTGATACACCGTCAGGCCCAGTTTTTTTGCGGCCGCGACCACGCCGTCGATATCGGCGATATCGAGCACAATGGCTGACCGGCGCGGCAACGACGACTGCCCCAAATGCTCGTCCTGAACCTCGGTCAGCGCCATGACGCGCGGCTGCGATGGCGTACTCAAAATGGCGAAACGCATCTTGTGCTGAGGATCAATACCAAATACCGGGTAGGAATAGGAATCGGGCTCTGAATCTTTTTCGAAAGTGAGAGACATGCCCAGCACATCGCAGTAAAACCGGTAAGACCGTTCGAGATTCCGGACCACAAAATTGGCGCGCTGGAAGCGCACCGCATCGCGTTGTTCGTTGCTCACACTCGCACTCCTGCTTTGGCTATGTCGTAAGGGCCGCGTCGCACCACTTGGCAACTGGACGGCATTTGTCGGGCCCACCGAAAATGCCCACCACCCGGCAACCGTCATTCCGCATCAATTGCCAGCGGCCGTACACCGGTGTCAGTCGTCTTCGCGTACGAGTTGATTGCACTCGTAAAAGTAACCGTCCGGGTCGAACACAGACAAACCCAGGAAATGTTTCATCTTGCCGTTGGCCCCACGCGTAGACCACGCATGGGGCGCGCTGTGCACACGCGTACCGAGCTCCTGTGCACGCTCGAACACTTGGTGGACGTGTTGCGACGCCACGAGAAATGTGGGATTGCCGTAGGTTATTTGCGTGGGAAGAGGCGGCGCCGGCAGCGGCGGGTCAACCCATTGCAGCAGGCCGATCATGCCGATCTCGGGATGCTCGCACTTGAGCATGACCAGATGCGTTTTGTCGCCCGCTTTGCCTGCGGCAAGCCCTTGCCCCGACAGCACAAATTCGTTGTCGTAGTAGACGCTCATTCCCAGCACGTATTCGTACCAGTGTTGTGCACGGGTCATGTCGCGCACCATAAGCGTGGTGCGTTTGACGATATTGGGTGCCGGCGATGCTTGCTCAGTCATTGGGCGGTCTCACTCAGGTTGCTCTTTCATCAGGTCGAGTGGTGCCACGGTACCGGCATTCAGGTACAACGACTTGCGACGCAGAAAACGTGTCAGACCACTGTCGCCAACGCGTGATGGACCCATGCCCGAATAGCCGAATGCGGTTTTCTCTGTTTCAAACAACATGGTTGTCATACCTGCATCATTCACGCTAATGCCGCCGGCGTTAATCCGGCGCGCCACGTTTTGTGCAGCCGCGATCGTTGGCCCGAAGACGGCGGCCGACAGTCCATACTGGCTATCGTTGGCCAGCGCAATGGCCTCGTCCTCAGTGCTGAAGCTCATGATCGGCATGATTGGACCAAACGTCTCCTCGGTCATGAGCTGCATGTCGTGCGACACGTGGGTCACAACCGTTGGCGCAATCCACAGGCCGCCGCCGTGATGCTCTATGGTGCCGCCGGTGCGAATCACAGCCCCCTTGGCGAGCGCATCGGCCAGATGCTGCGCAATGATGTCCGCTTGGCGTTCGAAAATCAGCGGACCGACGATGCCCGCGTGCGGATCAGCTGACGACAGCGGCACCGCGGCCGCTTTCTCCGTGAGCCGCGCGCTGAACGCTGCCACCAAGCTGTCATGCACGTAAATGCGTTCGATGGACTGACATGCCTGACCGGTGGCCGCTACGCAGGCGCGCAGCAGTGACGTCGTCGCGCGCTCAATGTCGCTGCCGGCAAGGACGATGGCCGGATCCTTGCCACCCAGTTCGAGAAACGCCGGGATGAAGGCCTCAGCAGCAGCCCGCAGTACTTTCTTGCCGGTCGCTACACTGCCCGTGAAGGCGACGACATCAACCTGTTCAATCAGCGCGGCACCGGTTTGGCCATCACCCGGACACAGGTGCAACACATCGCATAAAGTGGGGACATCGCGAATTGCCGCGCTGACCGCCTGGGCAAATCGCGGGGTCACCTCGCTGGGCTTGATCATGGCGCCGCAGCCCGCGAGCAGCGCCGGTATGACGTCGATGAACGAGAGCAGCAAGGGGAAATTCCACGGCGAAATCGCACCGAGCAACGGATATGGATCGACCATCTCCTCTATATCGACGTCAGGCATGGCCTTGGCAGGCGCGGTTTTGGAGGCGAGCAATGATGGCGCATCAACACACCACCGATCGAGGCTGGCCAGCAGGCCGAAAAACTCACTCTTTGCCAGCGTTCGCCGGCCAGTGTCGAGACTCAACGCATCAACAATTGCCGCCTGGTGGGCTTGCAGAGCATGTTGCAGGGCGCGCAGCACGGCAACGCGGTGCTCGATGCCAGCATCGCGCCAGTGTGGTTGGGCCGCGCGGATCGACGCGGCCACCGTTGCCAGTTGGTCCGCCGTCGTTGCCACAAAGCGATAATCAGCGGCGCCTGTCCGCGGGTTACGGACGTTGAGCTGTCGCAGATCGGTCAAGTTGTGCCGTCCTTTCAGTCAAGCAGGTATTAAAGATATAACATTATGCTATGAGGACCGAAGGTTGTCATGGACAACTTGGGTTTGGCCGTTCCCAGGCGCAAATTTTCTGTGGCGCCTGGCCTGATAGATGAGACCGGTAAGTTAGCGGCCGTTCGTGTCCAGCCACGCCAGTACGGCATGCGCGACATTTGGTGCGCCCTTTTCCAGCACGGCGACGGAGACCGCATCCATGTCGTGCAATTGAGCACCCGGCAGAATTGCTGCCGCCGCGACGGTGTGCTCAAACAGACCCGCGCGCGTGGCGACGACGAATGCCGGCACGGTCAACCGGGCAAAGCGCTCTTCACAAGGGTAGGAAAACGCCGCGTGGAAGGCCGCGTTCCCATCCGCACCAGTGGAAATCTGATCGACAAACAACGCGTAGCCCCGTGCCAACGGGACGTGCTCCAGTCGTTTTGCCACGCTGAAGGCCCAGTCGTCGGCGAGCATTTCAAGCTGCGGGGTCAAAGGACGTGGACGGCCCATTTTTTCCAGCAGGTCAGCGCGCAGTGCGGGTGCAAAAAATGGCACATCGACCAGCACACAGCTGGCAACGCGTGCGGGCTGCATAACGGCCGCCTGCACGGCGACCAGCGTGCCCGTATGAAAGCCCAACAAGGTGATCGGCGAATCGGGGGATAGTGCGTCGGCGACGGTGAGCGCCGCGGTCGCATAGTCATCGATGGTCGGTGCAGCGGGTAGCGCATCGGATAACCCGTAACCCGGGTAGTCCATCGCGACAACGCGAAAGCGCTTGGCTAAAAGGGGGGCCAGCGTTGCGTAGGCCACCCCTGAGTAGGGCGACGGCGACAGGCACAGCAGCAGTGGTCCGGCATCGCCCCACACCCGCAAATGCAGTTGCCCGAACGGGCCGTCAACGTAGAGCTTGCGAGGTTTCATGCTCACACCGTGGGCCGCGCAAGGCTTTGCGCTTAGAGGAATGGCACGCCCGCGTCGATCAGTCACCCCACGCGGGTTTGGGGGTACCCTCCACGTGCGCTTTCAGCGTTCGCCACAGAAACCGCCAGCCCTTGTCTTTTTCATGCATACCCTCTGGCGAAACGCGGCCCAGCGCCGCTTCACTGAAATGCAACGTCGTGCTTTGGCCTTCACCCTCAAGACGCCAGCTGCCGTACCACTGTGACGGCCCTCCAAAGTTCGGAAACTGGTGACCCAGAATCTGCAGACTTTTCATCGGGTCAATGGACACGACGTTGCCCCACAGCACACCGCCGCCCCCATCCCAGTGCTCGTACATGCGTCCACCGGGTTCGGTCTCAAGCTCATAACCTCGTTTGCCCACCTGACCTCCGGCGTAAAAATCGTCGGGCCACCACTGACCAATGTCGTCGGTCAGGGCGCGCCAGACGTCAGCGGGTGTGGCGTCGATACTGATAGCCATTTCAATGGTTGCATACTGAGCGGTAGAGATATCCATGGCGGTCTCCTGGAGAGTTTCAGCGAGCGCTTTGATTTTAAGCAGCCGATCGGCTGGCAGCTGTTCGAACGGTTCGATCCAGCGGCAGTATATCTGTTGCAACGGGAGAAACTACTGCCCGCAATAAACCTGGCCGCCGAGCAACCCGGTGGGCAGGCATGAAGCGCCTATCTTTGGATCAACTGAACAATTTTCTGCTCGGCTTCGCGGGCCGCATCCTGCATTGGGCTTTGCGCCATCAGAAGCTCGATGAACAAATCGGCCGGGACCGGACGCGACAGCAGGAATCCCTGGAACTGATCGCAACCGTCCGCGCGCAGACGACGCAGCTGCTCATCTGTCTCTACCCCTTCCGCCACAACCTTCAGCCCCAGGGCACGTCCCATCGCGATGATCGCCGAACAAATGGCGGCATCATCAGAGTCGGTAGAAATGTCGGATACAAACGAGCGATCGATCTTGAGCGTATCCAGCGGAAAGCGTTTGAGATAGGCCAGCGACGAATAGCCCGTCCCAAAGTCATCGACCGACAGCCCACAGCCAAGCTCTTTAAGAAGCCGCAGCGATGCGCTCACTTTGGAGGTGTCGTGCATTAACGCGGATTCGGTGATTTCAAGATTCAAATTGGACGCCAACACGCCTGTACTGGCCATCGCCGATTTGACCATGTCGACCGGATCGTCGCGCAGGAAATCTTCCGGCGACAGATTGACGGCGATGGGCACGACCGGCATGCCCGCATCTTCCCACGCGCGCATCTGGCTACACGCCGCACCAACAACCCAGCGACTGAGTTCACTGATTTGCCCGGCCTCTTCCGCCACTGAAATGAAATTGCCCGGCGAGATCTCGCCGCGTGTGGGATGGAACCAGCGTAACAATGCCTCCGCCCCAATGATTTTGAGATCACCGGCGCGGTATTTTGGCTGGTAGTAAAGCTGAAACTGATTTTGCTCGAGCGCGATGCGAATCTCATGTTCAAGCGACAAACGCTGCAACGCACGCGCACTCATTTTACGTGAGTACATGCTGAAGCTGCGCCGGCCCGCCTGCTTGGCCTGCGTGACCGCCACGTCGGCTGCTTTCAAAAGTTCCTCGGCGTCCTCGCCATGGTCGGGATAGATCGCCGCGCCAATGCTGGCGGTCACAACCAACTCCTGACCACCGTTTGAGAAGGGCTGCGCCAGCTCCTGTGCAATATCCTTGGCCAACTCGCGAGCCTCACGGTGCGCGTGACGGTGGCGCAGGAAGATCAGGAATTGGTCACCACTTAGACGTGCGAGCTCAAACTGACCCACTCCGTCTCCACGGCGATGCACACACTGCGACAAACGACCGGCTACCGATTTAATGACCCGGTCGCCGACCGTGTGGCCAAGCGTATCGTTGATGCGTTTGAAGCGATCGAGATCAACGTAGAGAACCGCCAGGCTGTCTTTGCTTTCCTTCGCGTCGACCAGCGTATCGGCCAGCCGATGTCGAAACAATTTGACGTTCGGCAATCCGGACAAGGCATCGTAATAGGCCAGTTGCCGAATACGGGCGGCGGCGATCAAACGCCGATGTTGCCAACCGAAAATGCCGCCGATAACCAGCAGCACGCCCAGCACATAGAGCGAGTACGCCTGTGGCGTTTCCCACGGCGCCGCGTCCACCCGCACGGGGATAGCCAGGCCGTTTTCGTTCCACACACCATCACTGTTGGCAGCACTGACGCGAAACACGTAGTCGCCAGCAGCCAGGTTGGTGTAGGTTACGCGGCGCCGGTTGCTCTGCTCGACCCACGCGCGGTCAAAGCCTTCAAGCATATAGCGATAGAGGTTTTTCTCCGGCGCAACAAAGTCGAGCGCTGCGAACTCGAAGGTCACCACATCATCGTCATAGCCCAAATGTACGCGCGCAATGCGTTCATAGGGCTGGTCAAGCGTGGCCGGCTCGTTAAACTTTTCGAACGACGTGAGTACGATGTTTGGTGCCTCACTGACAATGTCCAGCGCGCGCGGATCGAACGCATTCACACCGTTCGCACCACCAAAATAGAGCGAGCCGTCGCGACCACGATGATGCGCGCCGAAGTTGAATTCTTCGCCCTGCAGGCCGTGACGTCGATGGAAACTACGCATAGCAAACGTATCGGGATCGATCCGCGTCAAACCGCTGTTGCCGCTGACCCAGATTTGCCCGGACAAGTCAGACACCACGCCATAGGCGACGTTACTCGCGAGACCGTCGCTCTGGTTCAGGTTGCTGAAGCGAATGGACGCGGGATCGTCTGACGAACCAAGCACGCGATCAAGACCACTGTCGGTGGTGCCGATCCACATGCGACCCTGACGATCTGTATGCAGCGAATAAATACCGTTGGAAGACAGCGATGAGGGGTCGTTTTCATCACTGACGAAACGCGTGATCTGCCCGGTCACCGGGTCGACAAGATTAAGACCCGCATCATCGGTGCCGACCCAGATGCGACCTTCCGAATCATGCGCCAGCGCAGTGGCACGAGGCGAGGTGAGACTGTTGGGATCATTCGGGTCGTGGGTGAAGTGGGCAAACGAATCGGTGCGCGGGTCAAAGCGTTCCAGCCCACCACCGAACGTACCGACCCAAATTGTGCCCGCCGCGTCCTCGTGTAATGACATGACGCCGTTGGCGCTCAATGACGACGCATTCGCCGGATCATGCTGCCAGGTTTGCACAGTGCCCGCTTCCAGATCGATGCGATTGAGACCGCCGGTCATCGTGCCCACCCACAGGTGCTCGTTACGATCGAGCAGCAGCGACATAGCGCGGCTGTCGCTCAGTGCCTGACCCTCGCGCAAGAATTTGTCGAGCGAGCTGAAGTCACCCGTTGCCCGATCCAATCGACCCAGACCGGCGCCCAACGCCGCAATCCACACGCCACCGTTGTTGTCCGCGGCAAAGGCCACGACGTTCGCGTCTTTTAGTCGATCGTTTTTGAAATGCCCAAATGACCAGCTGCGCGGGTTCCACTGGCTGATGCCCGCGCCGCGTGTGCCAACCCAGAGCAGTCCGCTGGCGTCAGTGTGCAGGCTCATCACGTAACTACTGCCAAGGCTGGCTGGATCGGTTGGGGACTTCTTGAAGCGCGTGAAGGAATTGCTGGCCCGATCAAGCAGATTCAGACCTTCCTGCGTGCCGATCCACAGGCGATTTTCGTCGTCTTCCTCGATGGCCCACACATAGTCATGGCTCAGGCTCCGCGAATCGTTCTCGTCAAAACGCAGCCGTACGAAGCGCTCGTCGGCCGACTCAAAGCGATTGAGACCACCTTCGAAAGTGCCCACCCAAATGGTGCCGGCGCTGTCTTGAAAGACGTTCTTGACCACATCGTCACTCAAACTCGTCTCGTCATCGGGATTGTGCCGATAGTGCAAGAACTGCCCGGTTGCCACGTTCATGACATTGAGACCGCCGCCCGTCGCGACCCAGAGATTGCCCGTGCGATCTTCGGTGATATCGTAGATCACATCATGACTGATGGCCGCGGGGTTTTGCTCATCGCTGTGGAAGCGCACAAAATCGCCGCTCGCGGCATTAAAGCGGTTCAGTCCGGCGCCACGCGTGCCGGCCCATACGATGCCATTGCTGTCGACCAGCACCGTGCGGACCGAGTCACTGGACAGGCTCGCGTGGTTTTGCGGGTCGTGTCGAAAAACAAAAAATTGATCGGTCTCGCGTTCCCAGCGGGCAAGGCCACCGCCTTTGGTCGCAAGCCACAAATCGCCATTGGCATCCTCTGCCATATCCCAAACGAAATCGCTGCTCAGCGCGTGGGGATCAGACCGGTCCTGGTTGTAGCGCACAAAGGTGTAGCCATCGAATCGGTTGAGTCCCGCTTCGGTGGCAATCCACATATAGCCCTGCGAATCCTGCATGACGTCGAGAACGGTGTTTTGCGACAAGCCGTCCTGCACGTTGAGGTGATCGAACACCATCGGAGCCGCTTTGGCAGAAACAGAAACGGGGCTGATGAATATCAGCCCCATTACCGTCGCCAAAAATGTGCGCATTGACATGATCAGTGCTTACTCACTATTCACCCAACGGTTGGTCGCGGTCGGTTGATAGTCGAAAGCGGGCCTGGCTGCATCATCCCAAGGCAGCGACTGACTCCAAACGAAACCCTGACTCCAGACAAAACCCTGGCTCCAGACTAACCCGTCAGACCAGACGAAGCCATCGGTATCGAGTGGCTCCAACGGCGTTTCAGAATCCATGTCCATGACATAGAAGTTGCCGTCTTCATCCATGTTGGCCGGGCCGCCGAAGTGGGCACGCCCTTCCATATCCGCCTTGATATCCAGACCCTGGTTAGCGCAACCGGTGGCCGGCGTGTTCATCGCGCTGGTCGCATTAACAAGGCCAGCACCTTGCTGGAAGACGCTGTAGGCCAGCGTGCCGTCTTCATTGACGGCCGGGCTTGCCGATGCCATCAAACGGCATTTGACTTCATCCGGGGTCAACGATGGTTCGGCGTCGATCATCAGTGCGGCGATGCCGCTGACCAGTGCCGTTGACTGTGATGTGCCGGACATCGTGTAGTGGTATTGGTTCGGGTGCACGGCGTGTGGGTGCAGCTGCGGGATGTACGCGAACGAGTCAACGCGACCCAGTACGTGACCGCCCGGTGCAACCACCTCAGGTTTGATAAAGCCTTCGTAAGTCGGGCCGGTCGCGGAGAACGATGTCAACGTGTCGTCCGACGCATCCTGCGGCGTGAAATTATCCGTCATGGCGCCGACCGTAATCACATACGGCAAGTTGCCGGGCACGCCAACGGTCATGGCATCCGGACCGGTGTTGCCCGACGAGGTCACGACGACGATGCCAGCGTCCCACGCGCGCATGACCGCCTGATTGATAGGATCGTCCCAGTAGTGTGACTGAGGTGCAGCACTGAACGACATATTGACGACGCGTATGTCGTAGATTTTCGCGTTGGTGACCACCCAGTCGATTGCTTTTAGCACGCTGATGTAGGTGCCCGAACCGTCTTCATTAAAAGCCTTTAGCGCAACCAGAGTCGCTTCTGGCGCGATGCCTTCGTACAGCCCGCCCACCGTTTCGCCACTGAGCATCGCACTTGAGATGTGCGAGCCATGACCGTTCAGATCGTCCAGACGTTTGCCTTCGACCACGCCACGACCGGTGGTATCGATCTCAAGCCGGATACGCGCCTTGAGGCCATTCTTGGATTGGTTGGACCATACGCCGGTGTCGATCACGGCAACGGTCACGCCAGCGCCGGTAATACCTGCGGCGTGCAAATCACTGGCGCCCAAAAACGACGGGTTGTGACTCGCGGAGTCGACAACCGGATTGGGGTTTTCCAGATCCTGGTTGCTGTTTTGCGTCGTTTGTTCGGCCGTCGCATCATCGCTCGCGAGCGCCATGGACCCATCGGTCGACGTGCTTGTCGACCACTTCGCCTGCCCCGTCGCCGCCTTGCGGCCGCTGACCTGCACTGCGCCATCTTCAAAGACTCGCATATCGCCAAGCTGCTCGCGCTGACTGGCCGTCAGACTGGTCGTGACGGCATTGATAACCGGCAAACGATCCAGCACAACCGCGCCCACCGCTTCCACGCGGCGCACCGCCTCATCTACCGACGCCCCCTGCACGACCACGCTGTGCGTCACCTCAACGGCAACGCCTGGCGGCGTGTGCTGCGATGTGGCCAGGTACCCGGCCGACAACAGTAGCGGAGCGGCAATGACCAGCCCTGCAATCTTCTTAGGTGACATAAAATTCCTTTGGCGATGTGGAGCAAAAAATGTCGGGCGAATTGGCTTCGCCAGCAAGGAAGCTATTGCACCAGTTCTGTGAAAAGTCCGCGTTCGAGCCGGTCCTGATAGCCAGGCGATTCTTGTGATCGACTTCAAATAATTTGGTGTTAACTGACAAAAGCCGGCCATTTTCGGCACATTTGCGCAGCACAACGCGGCACGCGCATTCCGAAAAGCTAAAGTCGCAACGCTTTTGGTCGCTAACCACCGTTGGCGTCGTCATTCACGAATAGAGGACCGAACGTGATTTCAAATGTCAGTGTGTCGCAAGCGCGAGCGCGTCCGTCTGGCGGCATGGCCCAGGAAGCCACCGCCCAGCGCGAGTCTGCGTCTGCCGTCAACCCGGCTAACGACGAGGAAGCGCAACTCACCGACGCTCAGCGCAAGCAGGTGCGTGAACTAAAGGCCCGTGATCTGGAAGTGCGCGCCCACGAGCAGGCGCATTTGTCTGAGGCTGGCGGTTACGCTCGAGGCGGCCCCACGTTCACTTATCAACGCGGGCCCGA
>CAYGSQ010000005.1:0-10766 GCA_964352435.1 uncultured Gammaproteobacteria bacterium
AGGGGTGGTGCGGTGCAGTATCTGTTTGAGATTGCGGGCAGCCCCGGCGGCGGCCTTGGCGGTGTTGGGCGAGATTGGGGGCCACTGCCGGCTTATCAATACAATGGGCTGCAGCCCAACTACGAATACTGTTATCGAGCGCTCGCACGCGATCAGGCACTCAACCCGACGTTTTACACGGTGACGACTTGTACCTACACACTTGCGAACGCGCCGACAGTTGGCAGTTTCACCGATGTGTCGAATACGGCCATTACCGTGCAGGCCAACATGAACGGCAATTCTGCCAACACGGATTATTTGTTCGAAAACACCACGACCGGCATTTCGTCACAGTGGCGGGAAGCACCGCTGTGGGAAGATTTCGGCTTACTGCCGGATCGTACCTACGCGTATCGCGTCAAGGCGCGCAACGGTGACGGGATCGAGACGGCGTGGACCTTGCTGGGTGCGGCCGCGACGACCAATGACGACGCGGACGGCGACGGCGTTCTGGCCGCTGATGACAATTGCCTCGACGTGGCCAACGCGGATCAGCGCGACACTGACGGCGACAACATCGGCAACCTGTGCGACTTTGATGTCTCGCAAGACTGCACCGTCAACGTGATTGATCTTGGCTTGCTGCGGCTGCGGTTCTTCACCAATGACGAGGACACCGATTTCAACGGTGACGGCGTGGTCAATGTGGTTGATCTGGGCCTGTTGCGCACGGGCTTTTTCGAACCGCCCGGCCCGAGCGGTCGGCCGAATGTGTGTATGGGCCCAAATTAGGCCCGCACGCCAGCGATGTGGGAGCGGCCGGCCGGTCGCTCCCGCATTCGGCGCATCGCCCACTCAAAATTACACCGCAATGCAACACTGCACGCGGTTTTTGGCCCTGCCCGCCGGTTGCGGCGGATGGCTCGATGACGCTGCGAGACAGTTTGCACTGAGGCAGCGCCCTGACTTACGCCATGGCGACCAACTTTTCCCTGCGACGTCAGCGATTTGGACGGAGTCCGCGTGCGCGACCGGACTTACTCATTTTTGGCCATTGCCTGCTACAATTCCGTGCTATCGGGGATTTCCACAAGTGTGGACTCGCTCGCGTTTGGGGCGCGAGAGTCAGCATAAGAATTGGGGTACGGATGACGAATTCTCTCGGGTGGCGCCACGGCTGGCGCGCAAACCCTGTCGCTTGGATTACAGCGCTGTTTTTACTGGTCGCCGCGCATGCGCAGGCCGTGCCGTTGGCACTCGACTGGGATCAACTTACCTGGCTACCTGAAGGTCAGACCAATCTGGACGAGACCTACCAGGTTGACGGTCGTGACGTCACCGTCACCTTTAGCGGCAATACCGACGGTCTCGACAATACCGGCACGCTATCCCCGCGCATCGACAATACGGTCAATACCGGTGGTCTCGATCCGGTTGAGAGTTTTCTGGTTATCACCACCGATTATCCCGTTGCGGTTGCCAACCGTGATGTCAGTGTCACCATCGATTTGTCACAGTTTCCAGGTGGCGTTGAAAACCTGTCGTTCTCGGTATTCGATATTGACGAAAACGCCTCATTTACCGACGTGGTCACGGTTACCGCATTGGCGAACGGCGTGCTGATCGATCCGACCAATATCATCACGGGTCCGTCCAACGAATTGCAGGGCACGAATACGGTGGTGGGTAACGCCCTGACCGGACCGGGCAGCGCAGACGCTAACGCGACGTTCGAATTTGACGTCGCAGGTATTACTGAGTTGATCCTGCGTTACGACAACGCCAACGCTAACCCCAACCCAGGTCTGCAGACCATCTCGCTGCACGACATCAACTTCCAGTTCCAAACCGCTGACCTCAGCCTGACCAAGACTGTCGACAACCCGACACCTTCCGCGACTGATCAGGTGGTCTACACGGTCACGTTGACCAACGACGGCCCGGACGACGGCACGGGTCTGGTGGTCACCGACCAGCTGCCCAGCGGTCTGACCTACGTCAGCGATGATAGCGGCGGCGCCTACGATCCGGGTACGGGCCTGTGGACCGTCGGTACGCTGGCGGCCAATGCGAGCACCGCCCTGCAGATTACAGCGACGGTCAATCTGGCCGGCGACTACCTCAATGTCGCCGAGCTGACCGCGGCCAACGAGCTCGATCCTGACTCAACGCCCAACAACAACGACCCAACCGAAGACGATCAGGCGAGCGTTGCCATTACGCCGACGATGTTCGCTGATCTTGAGTTGACCAAGGTGGTTGATAACGCAGAGCCGCTGGTCGGCGACAATATTGTCTACACGGTCACGATCACCAACCAGGGCACGCTGGACACTACCGGGGTGACGGTCGCGGACGAGTTGCCGAGCGGGCTGGCCTACGTGTCGGATGTGCCAAGTGTTGGCACCTACAACGCGGGCAACGGCGTGTGGACCATTGGCGCACTGGCCAATGGCGCAACGGAGACATTGGAGATCACGGCGACCGTACTGCCCACCGGCGACTACCTCAACATCGCCGAAGTGGCGACGTCAGATTTTCCGGACCCGGACTCGACGCCGGGCAACGGTGACCCAACGGAAGATGATCAGGGGCAAGCCAGCATTGCGCCGCCCGCGATTGGTGTGGCGAAAAGTATCAGCGCCGGACCGATCAACAACGGCGACGGCACGTTTACGCTGACCTACGATGTGCTGACCACCAATTTCGGCACGGTGCCCCTGTCCAATCTGCAGGTGACCGATGATCTGGCCGCCACGTTTGCAGGCGCAACGGCGTTTGTACTCAACGGCGTAACCGGGACGGGCTACACGCTCAATCCCAACTACGACGGCGTTGGCGACATCGATCTTTTGGCCGGCACCGACACGCTCAACGTCGGTGACACGGCGCTGATCGCGATCACGCTGACCGTAACACCGGGCGCCAACAACGGGCCGTACAACAATCAGGCCGAGGCGACGGGGGTCGGGCCGCTGGGCACGCCGGTCACCGATTTGTCGCAGCTTGGCGTCAACCCCGACCCGGATGCCGACGGCGATCCCACTAACAACAACGATCCGACGCCGGTCACGTTTGCCGAGGGTCCGCAAATTGGTCTTGCCAAACGGGTAGCCTCCGCCGTCGTCAATAACGGCGACGGAACGTTTACGTTTGACTTCGGGTTTGTCGTCCAAAACGTGGGCGATGTCACGTTGAGCAATGTGCAGGTCATTGACCAACTGTCCAACACCTTCGCCGGTGCGACGAGCTTTACGGTCGACGCGATCAACAGCGCCGACTTGGCGGTCAACCCGGCTTTCAATGGCGTCACCGACATCAATCTGCTGGCGGGGACCGACACGCTGGCCGTGGGCGGCAGCGGCGAGCTGAGCATCAGTCTGACCGTGGATGCGGGCAATAATCTTGGGCCATACCAAAACACCGCGACCGCCTCGGGTGTGTCACCAGCCGGCACGCCGGTCAATGACGTATCCACGAACGGGCTGCTGACCGACCCCGACAATGACGGCAACCCCGGCAACAACAGCACACCGACGCCTGTCACTTTTGGCGAAGCGCCACTGCTGGGTGTGGCCAAGGCCGTAAGTGTTGCGCCAGTCAACAACGGCGACGGCACGTTCGACTTCAGCTACAGCATTTTGATTCGCAATGCGGGTGACGTCACGCTGACCGACGTACAGCTTACCGATGATCTGTCGACCGCGTTTAATGGGGCCGATGCCTATACCGTCAACAGCGTGACCAGTGCCGACCTGGCGGTGAACCCGGCCTTTGACGGCGCGTCTGATCAAAATCTGCTGCTGGGTAACGATACGCTGGCGATTGGTGCGAGCGGTACGCTCGTCATCGCATTGACCGTTGAGCCCGGTGGCAACCTCGGGCCGTACATCAACACCGCGATCGGTTTGGGTACCAGCCCGGCCGGCAACACGGTGCAGGATCAGTCTACAGACGGTGTCAATCCCGACCCCGACAATGACAATAACCCGAACAACAACAGCACGCCGACACCCGTATCCTTTGGTGAAAATCCGGGTCTTGGTACCGCCAAGGCAGTCAGTACGCCGCCGGTTGATAACAACAACGGCAGCTTCACCTTTACCTACACCATCGCCGTTGCAAACGTCGGCGATGTGGTGCTGAGCGATGTGCAAATCGAGGACGATCTGGCGACCACCTTTGCCAACGCCGAGACCTTTACGGTCAACGCGGTGCAAAGTGCGGACCTGACCATCAATACCTCGTTTGACGGCACGACCGACACCGCGCTTCTGGCGGGCAGCGACGTACTGGTGTTGGGCGCCGGCGGCAGTGTTGCGGTAACCGTCACCGTGGTGCCGGGCACCTTTGCCGGCCCGTATCTCAATACGGCCGTCGGGCAGGGCACGTCGCCCTCCGGTGCACCGGTTGAGGACGACTCGACGGACGGGACTGACGTCGATCCCGATAACGACGGCAACCCCGGCAACAACAACGAACCCACGCCGGTCACGTTTGCGGTACCTAATCTGGTGGTCTCCAAGGCGGCGCAACCTTCGCAGGTTTCGGTGGGCGATCTGGTGCGCTACACGGTCACGGTCGAAAACAACGGCAACGGCCCGTTCATCGGGCTGACGCTGGTCGATCTGATTCCGGCGGGCTTTACCTACGTCAGTGGGTCCGAGCGTCTGAGCAACGGTGCACCGCTGGTTGCTGGCGAACGACCGGTCAATTTCTCGGACATCGATGTGGCCGCCGGCGAGACGGTGGTGTTGAACTACATTCTGCGCGTCGGCGCGGGTGTTACGCAGGGTGCCTATCCGAACGTCGTGACGCCAACACGTAACGGCTCACCGGTGGGTGAGTCTGCGACAGCCACCGTGATGGTCGTGGCGGACCCCGATTTTGAGCAAACCACGATCATCGGCAAGGTGTTTGCGGACTACAACGAAGACGGCTATCAGGACGATGGCGAGCCGGGTATTCCCGGCGTGCGTCTGGCGACGGTCGAGGGCTTGCTGATGGAAACCGACGCCTATGGTCGCTATCACATCGCGGGAGTCGACGGCGGTTTCTTTGAACGTGGGCGTAACTTCATCGTCAAGGTAGATCCGTCGACGTTGCCCAAGGGCTCGACCTTTACCACCGAGAACCCGCGCGTCAAACGCATCACCCAGGGTTTGATGAACCAGTTTGATTTCGGCATTGGTTTGCCCGATAACCAACGCGATCGACTGGTCCCTATCCGCGTTAAGCTGGCTGAAGTGTTCTTCCTGGCCAACAGCGCTGACGTGCGTCCTGAGTTTGAGTCCGCGCTGGGTGAGCTTGCGGGCAAACTGGTCGATCACGGTGGCGGCACGTTGTTCATTGAAGGCAATGATGTGGCCAACTGTCAGGTGCAGGGGCCGGATGTGTTGTCGACACGTATTGAGTCTGAGTCGTTTGTGTTCGTCCCCAACTTCGGCATTCGTAAAGCGCAGCTCACACCGGAAGATCGTCAGGCGCTGGCCGATCTGGTCGAACGCTGGCGCGGTGCCCAGGACGTTACGCTGACGTCGATTGGCCATACGTCCAGCGTGCGTATTGCGCCGGAAAACCGGGCCGAGTTTGCGGATAACTACGTGCTGGGTCAGGCGCGCGCGCAGACCGTCGCCATCTATTTGCAAAACGAGCTGGGCTTGGCCGTTAACCAGACAACCGTCGAGTCGCTTGGCCCGGATCAGCCGGTGGGTGACAATACGACGCGCGAAGGTCGTGCACAAAACCGCCGCGTTGAGCTCACGCTAACGGGCCGTCGCATCAAGCAGCAGGTGTTGCAGGGTGATGCGCGGCCGTGCAACCCGGGCCTCGCTGAAGAACGCGCGCGCAACGTGTTCGAGAAGCTGCGCGGCTATATGGGCGACGAGAAAATTCACGATGTGAAAGTGATGGTGGGCGGTGCAGATTCGGCGACGCCGACCGACTACTAGGGTAGTTACCAGTGTTTAAGAAGTCTTATTTCGCGCTGCGCCCGCTAACGTTTGGTTTGCTTGCGGTGGGCCTGACGGCCTGTGGCGGGACGTCCAATTTGCAGTCACCGACCGGCGTTGAAACCGCGCTTGATTTGTCGCAGTACCAGACCGTAGTCGTCGGCGAATTTGCCGATCGTGCAACCCAGACCAAAAAATTCAAGGCCAACGAAAAAGGCCAGGAGAAAAAGGCGGAATACGTTGGCCAGGTGAGAACGGCCAGTGGCACGTTTTCCGAGTACCTGGTTGAGGCGATCAAAAGCTCCGGCGCCTTCACCGAAGTTCGGCGTGGTGACAGCGCTGATGAAGGAGAGCTTTTTCTGACCGGTGATATCACGCGTTTCGCGCGCGGTAACGCGGCCGCCAAGTTCCTGATCGGGCTGGGTGCGGGCAGCACGTATTTTGATGCCGTGGTGCGTCTCCATGATGGTGCGAACGATGGCGCACTGGGCCAGATCGTGGTCGATAAGAACAGCTGGGCACTGGGCGGCGTGATCTCTGCGACGCAAAATGTGGAAAGCTTTATGCGTGGCGGTGCAAAGAAAACCGCCGACCAGCTGTATACGGCCAAGACGGGTCTTGAGCCCAGGAAATAGTCGTTCAGCCGGCGCGGCGGTCTCGATCGCGCCGGCCTTCCTTAGTTGTCGACAGCGCGTACGCCAGTGATTCAATCCTTCGCGCCCATCAGTGCGCCCGACGCCCGCGTGCTGGTGCTCGGCTCGATGCCGGGACAGGCGTCCCTCGATGCGCAGCGCTATTACGCGCATCCGCGCAACGCATTTTGGCCCATCATGTCTGCACTGTTTGAGATCGACGCGTCGGCGAACTATGCAATGCGTTGCCGTGCTTTGCAGGCGAGCGGCGTGGCGGTGTGGGATGTGCTGCGTTCCTGCGAGCGGCCGGGTAGCCTCGATGCCGATATCGTTGAAGCCACGATTGAGGCCAACGACTTCGCCGGATTTTTTGCGCAGCATCCGAGCATCAGGCACGTATTTTTTAACGGCGCGAAAGCCGAAGCCGCCTATCGGCGCTATGTGCTGCGTGCGCTGGCGTCGCCCTATGCTTCGTTGCCGGTAACCAGACTGCCGTCCACCAGCCCCGCCCACGCGGCGATGCGCGTGCCGCAAAAACTGGAACAATGGCGTGTCGTGTGTGATGCGCTTAGTATCGGCCAAAACAAGACTACGACTCTATGACCACATCTCGTCCCGCCTCTTCCTCCGTGCCCGTGCTTGCCGGCATGATGTTTCTGCAGTTTTTCGTGTGGGGTGCGTGGGCCGTCACGCTGGGCACTTACCTTGGCACCACGCTCAAGTTTGAAGGCGCCCAGATTGGCCTGGTGTACGGCACGACGGCGATTGCCGCCATTGTATCGCCCCTGTTCGTGGGTATGGTGGCCGATCGGTTTTTCGCATCGCAGCGGGTGTACGCGGCACTCCATATTGCCGGCGCGGCGTTACTGGTCCTGGCAAGTCGCAGCGTCGAATTTGCTGCGCTGTACTGGGTCATGCTGGTGTACGCACTGTGCTACATGCCGACGCTGGCGTTGGCTAACGGCATCGCGTTCAGACATCTGGCCGAGCCCGATCGTCAGTTTCCTGTCGTACGAGTGCTCGGCACCATAGGCTGGATCACGGCCGGTCTGTTGGTTGGCGTTCTGGGCATCGAGGCGGTCAACACACCGCTGCATATCGCGGCCGGTGCGTCGGTCCCGTTGGCGATTTATGCGCTGTGGTTGCCGCATACGCCACCGCCGTCCGCCGGTGATAAACCATCCATCTCGCAGCTGCTGGGTTTAGATGCTTTCGCGGTGTTGCGTGAGCGTTCCTTCGCGGTGCTGTTCATCTGCTCCGTATTGATCAGCATCCCGCTGGCGTTCTACTACAATTTCACCAACCTGTTTTTGAACGAACTTGGTATGGCCAACGCCGCCGGCAAGATGACGCTGGGGCAAATGTCCGAGGTGGCCTTCATGCTGCTGATGCCGTGGCTGTTTCGGCGCATGGGCATCAAGTGGATGATCGCCGCCGGTATGTTTGCATGGGTGTTGCGTTACGCGCTGTTCGCGTGGGGTGACGTCGACCCCGGCCGGGTCTGGATGCTGTACGCAGGCATCGTCCTGCACGGCATTTGTTACGACTTTTTCTTTGTCGCCGGCCAGATGTATGCCGATCAGCGTGCGCCCAGGGCGTTGCGCAACTCGGTGCAGGCGCTGATGACGCTGGGTACCTATGGTCTTGGTATGTTTATCGGGAGTTTGGTGTCGGGTAAAATTGTCAGTGCCTGGACGGCCGCCGATGGCGTCAGGGACTGGCCCACTATCTGGATGATGCCAGCGGCGATGGCACTCGCGGTGCTGCTTATCTTTTTGCTGACCTTTCGATCCGCTTCGGCTGAGGAGCCTGCGCTATGAATCAACACGCCTCGATGCCGCGTCTACGGATTGGTTTTATCGGTAGCGGACTGATCGCCCAGTTTCATCTGGCGGCACTTGAGTCGGTACGCGACGTTGACATCATCGGTGTTTACAGCCCCACCGCCAAACATCGCGAGCGTTTTGCCGTGACGGCCATCGAAAAAAATCTCGGCCCGTGCGTCGCCTACGCATCGCTCGCTGCATTGCTGCAGGCACCGGGGCTCGATGCGGTGTGGGTGTTGGCGCCCAATCACACGCGCGTGGCGATGATCAACCAGATCGTCGACAGCGCCGCCAACGGATCGTCCAGCATCAAAGCTATCGCGTGCGAGAAGCCACTCGCACGATCCCTGTCCGAGGCGCAGACTATTATCGATCGCGTCAAGGCCAGTGGTTTGCTGCACGGCTATCTGGAGAATCAGGTGTTCGCGCCAGCCGTCACCAAAGGCAAGGACGTCGTATGGCGGCGCGGTGTACCCGCATCGGGTCGTCCCTATTTGGCGCGCGCGGCGGAAGAACACAGCGGGCCGCACGAGCCGTGGTTCTGGGATGGCCACCTGCAAGGCGGCGGCGTGCTGTCCGACATGATGTGTCACAGCGTCGAGGTGGGGCGTCACTTGCTGACCGCACCGGACGAAGAACGCGGTGCGTTGACGCTGGTCGGTGCCAACGCAACGGTGGCCAACCTCAAGTGGACGCAACCGCGCTATGCCAAGGCGCTGCGTGACAACATGGGTATTGGTTACGATTACCGCAAGTATCCCGCCGAGGATTTTGCGCGGGGCACCTTGGAGTACAACTGCCCGGACGGACAGCGACTGATCGTCGAGGTTAGTACATCCTGGAGCTTCGTTGGCGCCGGGCTGCGCATCGCGCTCGAGTTGCAGGGCCCCGAGTACGCCATGCAATTCGACTCACTGCAGTCGCGACTAAATGTTTTTCTGTCGCGTAACGTAACCGGCGAGCAGGGCGAGGATCTGGTCGAGAAGCAAAACTCCGAACAGGGCCTGATGCCGATTGCCGAAGAAGAAGCTCATCTGTACGGCTACGTTGCGGAGAACCGGCACATGGTTGAGCGCTTCGCGGCCGGTCTCGCGCCGGACCTGACGTTTGATGATGGTATCGATGTGGTGCGTACGTTAATGGCGCTGTATCGGTCTGCGGAGCTGGGGCGCACCGTCGACCCTGCGCACGAAGATTTGGCGGAGTACGTGCCACCGGTCGCGCGCGAGCCACGGCCCGGTTGAGCGCATTTTTTAATCACGGCGACGCCGTTACAAAAGCCACGGGCAGCTCGGCGTAGTACTGGCTGTCGTCAACAGCGATCACCAGGCGCAAAGCGTCCCCTGCGTCGAGTACACGTTGCGTCGCCGGTGCGCGCCACCGTTGCAGATCGCCGTCGATACTGTCGAACCGCAATGGTGAATCATCGTCGCTGCGTGACAATAGCGCCCCTTGCATGGTGACCTGCGAATCAATTTCCCAGATGGCGCCGTCAAGCAGGCGAATCTTGATGCGAACATCGCCATTGCGTAACTCGCACGCGCCGCTGGCATAGCGGCAGTTGCTCATGACGCGCAGCGGGTAGGCTTGCCCTGGCTGGGCAACATCGGGTTTCTCCGACACCATTGCGTCGACGCCAAAATAGGCCACCAGAGCCAACGCTGGCGCGACCAACAGCGCGACGATAACGTGTTTGTTCTTCCACATGAAGTCACTCCACTAACAGAAAAAAGGCTCCCGACGATCGTCGTCGGGAGCCTCGAGATGTCGCCGTGCCGACCTAGTGGTCGACGGCTATGCCGGCGCCGGCGGGAACGCGGATGTTCTCGACCAGTGCACGCACATGCGCAGGCGGTGGCGCAGTCATCTTCGCGACGATCAGTGCGACGGAGAAGTTCACTGCCGCGCCAACAGCCCCAAAAGCATTGGGCTCTATGCCGAGGAACCAGTTTGGCGACATGCTACCGAGGAACTCCGTGCTCTGCACGAACATGATGCCTTTGTGCTGGAACACATAAAGGAGGGTGACGCCCAAGCCTGCGAGCATGCCCGCGATGGCGCCCTCCTTGTTCATCGACTTGCTGAAAATACCCATCATCAGAGCCGGGAAAATGGACGAGGCAGCCAGACCAAACGCGAGGGCAACCGTGCCCGCCGCAAAGTCCGGCGGATTGAAGCCCAGATAGCCGGCAACGGCGATTGCCCCGGCCATCGCTATGCGACTGGCCAATAGCTCTTGTTTTTCACTAATGTCTGGTCGCCACACCCCTTTGAGAAGATCGTGCGAGATGGCGGAGGCGATCGCGAGCAACAGACCGGCGGCGGTGGACAGAGCCGCCGCAAGACCAACGGACGCAACCAACGCAATCACCCAG
>CAYGSQ010000005.1:10776-23431 GCA_964352435.1 uncultured Gammaproteobacteria bacterium
GTTAGGTAGGTTCGCATTTTCCGGGTTGGCCAGCACCATGATGTCGCGGTCGACTTTGACCATCTCATTGACCGCGGGGTCTGCGGAGTACTGGATACGGCCGTCGCCGTTTTTGTCTTCAAATTCCAGCAAGCCGGTTTTCTCCCAGTTCTTGAACCAATCGGGCCGTTCCGCGTATTCAAGGTACTGCCCGGGCGCAGGTTCAATGGTGGTGATCAGATTGAGGCGTGCCATCGCAGCGACTGCCGGTGCAGTCGTGTACAGGATAGCAATAAAAACCAACGCCCAGCCGGCGGATGAGCGTGCGTCTTTCACTTTTGGTACCGTGAAAAACCGGATGATGACGTGCGGCAATCCCGCTGTGCCAATCATTAGCGACAGCGTATACGCAAACATGTTGGTCAAGCTCAACCTGGCGCTGGTTGAATACTCGGCAAAGCCAAGATCGCGCACGACCTGATCAAGGCGATCAAGCAAAAACACGTCGGAACCGACCATCGTGGAGCCAAGTCCAATTTGGGGGAATGGATTGCCGGTCAGGTTCAATGAAATGAATATTGCCGGGATTGTATAAGCCAGAATCAACACGCAGTACTGCGCGATTTGCGTATAGGTGATGCCCTTCATACCGCCAAGCACAGCATAGAAAAATACGAGGGCCATGCCGATGGACAGCCCGACGTTGTAGTCCACTTCAAGGAAGCGCGAGAACGCGACGCCGATGCCTTTCATTTGTCCAATGACGTAGGTCACGGACGCGACGATCAGGCAGATGACTGCAACAATTCGCGCAGCCTTCGAGTAGTAGCGATCACCGATAAACTCGGGCACCGTGAACTTGCCAAACTTGCGCAAGTAGGGGGCGAGCAGCATGGCCAGAAGCACGTAGCCGCCGGTCCAGCCCATCAGAAAAACCGAGCCGCCGTAGCCCATAAAGGCAATCAGGCCAGCCATCGAAATGAATGAAGCAGCCGACATCCAGTCTCCGGCTCTGGCCATGCCGTTAGCGACGCGATGAATGACGCCGCCGGCAATAAAAAATTCCTTGGTCGTTCCCGCTCGGGCCCAGATTGCGATGCCGATGTAGAGCAGAAATGTCAGTCCGACAACCGTATAGGTTAGTGCTTGCAAACTCATGGCGATCCCCTATTCGTCTTCTTGCACGCCGTGCTCACGATCGAGCTTGGCCATGCGGCGGGCGTAGTAGAAGATCAGAGCCACAAACACGTAAATGGAACCCTGCTGGGCGAACCAGAAACCGAGCTTGTAGCCGCCAATGCGAATGTTATTGAGAGGTTCGACGAGGACGATCCCGAACAGGAACGAAACGATGAACCAGATGACCAGGCAAACGCCCACAATGCGTAAGTTGGCGCTCCAGTAGCTGTTGTTGTCGGACATAGTCCTCCCCCTTGGCGAAAATACTGCTTTTGTAACGTCACAAACGGTAGCAGAGTGCCCCAAACAACCCGACCCGACTTTAGTCTTACCCAGTGACCCGGGAAACCGGGCAAAATGCTCGAGAACCCCAAAAATTACTCTATAAATCAACAATATGAAACTCTGATTTTCGAGATGCTCTATTTTTTCCGTCAGGTGCGTGTCCTAAGACCTTGGTAGTAGACTGGTGCGCAATTTGTCACTTGGCTGCGAGCGCTGGCGGGCGTTCACATGTGCGGCGTGTGGCGGACGATACTTCGAAAACAGAGGTGCAGTGTTGATTAGTTGGTGGGTGATCCTGGCTGTGTCCATGACTTACGTGGGCGTACTATTTGCAATTGCTCACTGGGGCAATTCGTCAAACGCCCGGCGCGTCACCCGAAAATTCCGCCCCCTGATCTACAGTTTGGCTCTCGGTGTGTACTGTACGTCCTGGACATTCTATGGCGCCGTGGGTAGCGCTGCGCGAACGGGCTGGGGGTATTTGCCGATCTACCTCGGCCCGATTCTCGTATTCGTTTTTGGCTTCGGCTTGATTCGACGCATCGTTAACATTGCCCAGACGCAGAACCTCACATCTATTGCCGACTTTATTGCAGCCCGCTACGGCAAGGGTCGTGCGCTTGCCGTTCTCGTAACGGTGATGGCGGTTGCCGGGTCGGTGCCGTATATTGCGCTGCAACTCAAAGCCGTAGCGAGTGGTTTTGAGATCGTCGCGCGGCAATCGAGCGACGGCTTTTTTCCTGGCGACACGGCATTACCGATTGCCGCTCTGCTTACGCTTTTTGCGATTATATTTGGCACCCGCCAGATCGATGCGAGCGAGCACCATCGTGGCATGATGCTTGCCATAGCATTCGAATCTGTGGTCAAGCTGCTGGCATTCGCGGCCATTGGCGTGCTGTCCATCCTATGGTTGCGCGAAGACAGCGCCGCTATGGTACCGGTCGCAGGTTCCGGTGAGCTTTTTTCATTCCAGTCTTTGCCCGATACGTTTGTCACACAGACCCTGCTCGCGGCGGCCGCCGCTTTTTGCCTGCCACGGCAGTTTCATGTCGCGGCTGTAGAAGCAGAGTCGATGTCGGATCTCGCGCCAGCGCGCTGGATATTTCCGCTGTATTTGTTGTGCTTCTGCGTTTTCGTCGTGCCGATAACCTACGCCGGGCTCACTTTGCTGCCCGGTGGCAACGTGGCGGGCGATGCCTTTGTGCTTGCGCTGCCTATGAGCCGCGGTAACGATCTGTTGACTACGCTTGCGTTCCTGGGTGGGTTCTCAGCGGCGACGGGGATGGTGATTGTCGCCAGTCTGACGCTTTCGACAATGGTCAGTAATGAGATCGTCATGCCATCGCTGTTTTCAATAAAGCGCCTGGGCATGGAAGGGCAGCGTGACTATTCAGCGTTGCTTTTGCAAATTCGCCGTTTGGCGATCGTCGGTATCGTTGGCGCGGCGTATATTTATCATCAGCTAGTTGAAGAGACTGCGGTACTGGCGTCGATCGGATTACTTTCGTTTGCCGCAGCGGCACAGTTTGCGCCCCTGATTCTGATTGGAATGCTGTGGCCACAAGCGAACCGTCGCGGTGCCATTGCCGGGCTGAGCGTTGGTTTCATATTGTGGTTGTACACGCTTTTCTTGCCGTCAATGGCCGGCTTTGGCGAGGGCAGCGTGGGTGCTGCGGGAGCCGGCCCGTTCGGACAGTCGTGGCTAAGTCCGCAAGCACTGTTCCTGGATCTAAACTTAAGTCCGCTGACGCATGGCGTGCTTTTGTCGCTCACAGCCAACGCAGCGGTGCTGTGGCTGGTGTCGTATTTCTCGAAACGTACGATGAGCGAACGTATCGCTGCCGGTACTTTTGTGCAGCGGACCCCGGCCAACGAGAACATTTCCAGCCGGCGCATGCCCGAAATAGTGAATGCCGATTTGGTGCAACTTGCCGAGCGCATTTTGGGTGTTGACCATACGCGCCGCGCGCTGAATGAATTTGCACGTAGCAACAATATCGCGCTGGACCCACAGCTGCCCGCTGATCTCAAGCTTGTGCGGTTTACGGAGCGCTTACTTGCAGGCGCAGTGGGTACCTCGTCCGCGCGCGTGATTATGACCGCAGCGTTGCGGCGCACGGGCATGGGCATCGGCGACGTTGTCTTGCTGCTCGATGAGACGTCGCAGGCGATCCGATTTAATCGCCAATTGCTGGAAGCCACCCTGGCCAACATGAGTCAAGGCGTCAGCGTGATCGATGCATCCCAGCGCCTGATTGGCTGGAACGCCAGCTATCTTCGGGTTATGGGTTACGCCAGCGACCTGGTTCACGTCGGCAAGCCAATCATCGAGCTTTTTGAATACAACGCACGCCGCGGCCATTTTCGCGGCAAAGATCCGGCAGGCGAGATTCGCAAGCGAATGAAGCATTTGCGCGAAGGAACCGCGTATCGCTACGAAAGCGAATTTCCCAATGGGCGCGTCATCGAGATTCGTGGTCAATCGATGCCCGATGGTGGTTACGTTACGACCTACAGCGACATCAGTGAAGCGAAAGCCACCGAATCGGCATTGCGCGACAGCGAGAAGCGGGTGCGCGGTTACACAGACAATCTACCGGTCATGATTTCCTACCTTGATGCTGATTGCCGATTGCGTTTTGCCAACATAGCGTATGCACGCTACGTGGGCTTGCCGATTGAGCAGATTGTCGGTCGTGATCTTGCTGACGTCCTGCCTTCTGATGCACTGATGAGCCGCCGCCGCTACCTTGATGCGGCCTACGGCGGTGCGCGCCAGCAATTCGAATTCGAGGAAATCGATGCAAACGGCCAGCAACGTTATTTCCTTGCAAACTACGTACCTGATATCGGTGAGCGTGGTCGTGTGATCGGACTGTACGCGACGTTCCAGGACATTACCGTGCGACGCAAGGCGGAGCTTGCATTGGGCGAGGCCAAAGGCAATCTGGAACGCCGCGTTGAGGAGCGCACCACGGAACTCAGCGCTGCATTGGGCGACCTGCAAATGGCGCAAAATGCGGCCGAGCGGGCTCATGCGTCAAAAACGCATTTCTTTGCTGCCGCCGCGCATGATCTGCTGCAGCCGATCAATGCCGCAAAACTGTTCAGCGCACTACTGCTTGATTCACGCTCGGAGCTGCCGGCCGAGCAGCAGAAATTGGTCGCGCATGTGGAAAGCAGTCTGATATCTGTCGAGGAACTGCTGAATTCCTTGCTGGAAATTTCACAACTTGATGCAGGGACCCATACCCCACGCATTGCTCCCGTAGAGCTGCAGGTCTTGTTTGACACGCTGGAAGAACAATTTGCCGAATCCTGCCGCGAGCGCGGGCTGCGTCTGCGTTTTGTCCCGACCCGTAGCTGGACGCGTTCAGATCCGCAGCTTTTGCGCCGCATTTTGCAAAACCTCGTCGGCAATGCGCAACGCTATACGGAAGCGGGCGGCATCGCTGTCGGTGTGCGCCGACGCGGCGACCACTATGCACTGTGCGTTTATGACACCGGCGTTGGCATCGCATTTGAGGATCAAGAGAGAATATTCGAAGAGTTTGAACGGCTGCACAATGGAAAGCTCGACGTCGAACGGGGCGTTGGCCTGGGTCTTGCCATCGTGCAACGTATCGCGCGCCTGCTCGATCACGATGTGACTATGCGTTCGCAGCCTGATCAGGGCAGCTGTTTTGAGGTTCGCGTACCAATCGTTGCCGGAGCACAGGCGGCGCATGCAATCGCTGACACGCCACCGGCCAGTCGACTGGCGAAAACGCTCGCGCCGAACGTCGTTCTTTGTGTGGACAACGATTTACACATTCTTGAAGGCATGAGTGGGCTTCTAAAGCGCTGGGGTCTTAAGCCGTATTGCTTGAATTCGTTCGAGGGTACGCACGATATGTTGGCGCAAATTCGTGCTCAGACGGGCGGACTGCCGCGCCTGCTGCTGCTGGACTATCACCTGGACGATGGTCACACTGGGCTTGATGTGGCGAAGCTCGTTCAGGCCATTACCGGCACGCACATCCCCGCGGCCGTGCTTACCGCCAATAGAGATCAGGATTTACGTGAGCGGCTACTCGAAGTTGGCTATCGCATTCTCTACAAGCCAGTCCGCCCGGCGGCGCTGCGCGCGCTTATTTCGAGCATGACGGCGGCTGCGCAAGTAGCGCAAGACACCGACTCGTCAGATTGATTCGGCAGCGGTTGGGTCCTCAATATTGAGTTGCGAGATAGCGACGACGGCCTGCGTGCGGTTGGTTACCTGCAGCTTGCGCAGTATCGCGGTGACGTGGGCTTTTATCGTGGCCTCCGATACGTCGAGTTGGTAAGCGATCTGTTTGTTCATTAAGCCCTCGCCGACCATCAGCAGGACGCGAAACTGATGGGGTGTGAGCGTGGCCAGCGCAGCGGCGACGCCGCTGGCCTCGGGCGACGGTGCGTCAGCGCTTGTGTCCACACCTGCGGGCAACCATACCTCGCCATCGAGCACCGCGGCGATCGCGGTACCGATCGTGGCGACGGGTGACGATTTTGGAATGTAGCCGCTGGCGCCAAAACTGATTGCGCTGCGCATGATTGCCGGGTCTTCGGATGCGGATACGATGACCACTGGCAACGATTCAAACTGGCTGCGCATATAAACCAGTGCCGAAAACCCCTGAACCCCCGGCATATGCAAGTCGAGTAGCAGCAAGTCGGCATTGGCATTCGCCTCTACCGCAGTCTGCAGCGTCGTCAGACTGTCGGCCTGAATGATCTGCGCGTCGTCGACGCACTGGTGCACAGCGTGCGTTAATGCCTCACGAAACAACGGATGATCATCGGCGACGATAAGAGTTGGCGGTAGCTGGTTTTGCATAGCGATCGGCCTGCCTTGTGAATCAGCGATTCATCCTGTTGTCGATGAGTTCATCGACGACGCCAGGGTCGGCGAGCGTAGATGTGTCGCCCAGATTAGCAAATTCATTTTCCGCAATCTTGCGCAATATGCGTCGCATGATTTTTCCGGAACGGGTCTTGGGTAGTCCCGGTGCCCACTGGATCAGGTCGGGCGCGGCGATCGGTCCGATTTCCTTGCGTACCCAGATACGCAGATCCCTGGACAATTCGTCGCTCGGCATCTGACCTTCCATCAGCGTGACATAGACGTATATACCCTGACCCTTGATGTCGTGTGGATAGCCTACGACCGCGGCTTCGGCGACGGCTGGATGCGCGACCAGCGCGCTCTCAACCTCGGCCGTACCCATCCGGTGTCCTGACACATTGAGCACGTCGTCAACGCGTCCTGTAATCCAGTAGTAGTCGTCTTCGTCGCGGCGCGCGCCGTCGCCTGTGAAGTAGCGACCTTCAAACGTGGCGAAGTAGGTGTCGATGAAGCGTTGATGATCACCGTAGACCGTGCGCATCTGGCCGGGCCAACTGTCCTTGATGACCAGATTGCCCGACACCGCGCCTTCGAGTTCTGTGCCCTCGCTGTCCACCAGTGCGGGTTGTATGCCAAAAAACGGTCGCGTTGCAGACCCTGGTTTGAGCTGCGTCGCGCCGGGCAACGGCGTAATCAGGATGCCGCCCGTTTCGGTCTGCCACCATGTGTCAACAATCGGGCAGCGCTTCTCGCCGACAACCTCGTAGTACCACTCCCACGCCTCGGGATTGATCGGTTCGCCCACCGAGCCGAGCAGTCGCAGGCTCTTGCGCGACGTGGCCTGTACCGGTCCGTCGCCTTCGCGCATCAGCGCGCGAATGGCCGTGGGTGCGGTGTAGCAGATGTTCACATCGTGTTTGTCACACACCTGCCACATGCGGCTCGCGTCCGGATAGGTTGGTACGCCTTCAAACATCAATGTGGTCGCGCCGTTTGCCAACGGGCCATAGACAATATACGAATGACCTGTAACCCAGCCGACATCGGCGGTGCACCAATAAATGTCACCCGGTTGATAGTTAAACACGTATTCGTGGGTCATCGCGGCATAGACCAGATAACCGCCGCTGGTGTGGAGCACGCCTTTGGGGGTGCCGGTCGACCCGGACGTATAGAGAATAAACAACGGGTCTTCGGCATTCATCGGTTCGGGCGGGCAATCGCTCGACACTTTCGCCGCTTCCTCATGATACCAAACGTCGCGACCCGCCTTCATTGGCACGTCGTTGCCGGTGTTGCGCACCACCAATACGGTCTGCAGTGTCGTGACGCCATCGATGTCTGCGGCCGCGTCGACATTGGTTTTCAGCGGGACGGCGCGGCCACCGCGCAGGCCCTCATCTGCGGTGACAATTAGTTTGGACGTGCAGTCCTTGACGCGTCCGGCCAATGCATCCGGTGAGAAGCCGCCAAACACCACCGAGTGGATTGCGCCAATGCGTGCGCAGGCGAGCATGGCCACGGCGGCTTCGACGATCATCGGCATATAGAGGGTTACGCGATCGCCTTTCTCGACGCCGTTGGCCTTGAGCACGTTGGCGAAGCGGCACACTCGTTCGTGTAGCTCTGCGTAAGTGACGGAGAGATCGCGCGTCGGATCATCGCCTTCCCAGATGATCGCTACCTGATCGCGCTTGTCGTCCAGATGCCGGTCGATACAGTTGTAGCAGACATTGAGAGTGCCGTCTTCGTACCAGCGGATATGCAAATCATCTTTGGCGTAGGACACGTCTTTGACCTTCGTATAAGGCGTCATCCAGGTCAGACGTTTGCCCTGCTCTCGCCAAAAGCCCTCGTTGTCTTCAATTGAATTGCGATACATCGCTTGATAGCCGTCATCGTCGAGAAGGCCGTTTGCTTTGTAATAAACGCTTACTGGATAGAGATCGCTCATGATGTCATTCCCGAGGTTGCCAGCGGCGGCGCTGGTGACTACCGCCTTATGCGACAAGTTTGGGCGATTGAACGCACGGCGGTATTAGACCTTGGTCTATTCCGTGCCTGAAATGCAGCGTTATTCGACCTTTGGCTAATGGTGATGCGTGTAATCCTTATCCACTATCTGCCCCGACGTAACTTGCGGGATAGGTAACAACATGGCGATCAGGACAATACGACAACGTACCGGTACGCTGCTAATTGCGGCGAGTTTGGTCGCCCTTTGTGGCCAGACGGCGCTGGCTAACGACGCCGGATTTGCCGATGACAATCAGGTCAAGGCGCTTGAGGCGCGTGTGGCACAACTTGAAGATTTGGTCCGAGCTTTGGCCCGCGGCGAGCAGCCGCCGCCTGCACCGCCCGCGGTCGTTGAGCCGGTGGAGGCTAGAAACACGCATTCTTTTAAAGTGGGCGGCTACGTAAAGGTAGACGGCACGTTCAGTGACTTCAGTGCCGGCGATCTCGCACCGGGTAGCATTGGCAGTACATTTTATGTGCCATCAACGATTCCCGTTGGCGATGGCAGTGCCGGTGAAGGCCCGCAAGCCGACATGCAGATGCGTGAAACGCGAATCAATTTTCGAAGCGACCACGGACTGGCCAGCGGTCACAATCTGACCACCTTCCTGGAGATGGACTTCATCGTCACCCCGGATGGCAACGAGCGCATCAGCAATAGCTGGGAAGCGCGTGTGCGTCATGCCTTCCTGCGCTACGACAACTGGCTAATGGGCCAGACCTGGACCACGTTCCAGGACGTCGTGGCACTGCCTGAGAACCTTGATTTTGTCGGCCCGGCAGAGGGCACGACGTTTGGTCGTCAGGCCATGCTGCGCTATACCGACGGCGCCTGGGAGTTTGCTCTCGAGAACCCGGAAACGACCATCACGCCGTTTGGCGGCGGCGGGCGTATTGTCACCGATGACGGCGCCATCCCCGACATGATTGCGCGCTACACCTATCAGACCAGCAACGGCTACATCAAAGCGGCCGGTCTGGTACGGCAGCTTGAATACGACATTGGCGGTGCCGACGACAGCGTTACCGGCTACGGACTGTCGCTCTCGGGCAAGCACGCTATTGGTCAGGACGATGTGCGCTGGAGTTTCAGTGTTGGTAGCGGCATGGGTCGCTACATGGGTTTGAATGTCTCCAACGGTGCGGTGATCGATGCCAACGGCAGTCTTGAGACGATCGACCAAATGGGTGGTTTCGTTTCGTATCGACATTTTTGGAATTCGAAGTGGCGCTCTAACCTGACACTGTCGTATCTTAGTACCGACAACGATATCAATTTGACGGGTACCGGCGTGACGAAGTCGAATTACAGCGTGCACGGCAACTTGCTCTACGAGCCGGTGCCGAAGCTGCTGCTGGGCGCTGAGTTGATATTGGCGCATCGTGAAATCGAAAGTGGTCTCGACGGCGACCTGACGCGCCTGATGTTCTCTGCAAGATATGGGTTTTAATACAGGTGCATTAACGCCATGATCGAATTGCCGGATATTGAGTCGTTTCTTGTTTCAATACCGGCATTTTCCGAGCTGCCAGCCGATGCCCTGCGTCAGGCGGCGCGGGGCATGTCCATCGAGTATTTTGTGCGCAACAACACGCTTCTGCGTATTGGCCAGCGCAACGACAGTCTCCATATAGTGCGCAGTGGCGCAGTGCAGTTGACCGATGAGGACGGCGCTCTGATCGCGCGATTGGCCGAAGGTGACAGCTTTGGCCTGGCCTCGCTGATGAATGACGCGCCCGTGCGCTTTGCTTGCCAGACGCTCGAAGACAGTCTGGTTTATCGACTCGGCGGCGATGCTTTCCGCGCACTGCGCACGGCACATCGCGACTTCGACACCTACTTCCTGCGCACGCTTACCGACCGGCTGGTGCGTCGTGCTTCTACAACAACTGACGCGGGTGCCGCCAGCCGTGCCGTTAGCGACTTGATGACGCGCGCACCCGTCAGTGCCGCTCCCGCGACGTCGATCCGCGATGCAGCTCGGCTGATGGACAGCGAACGTGTGTCGGCGCTCATGATCGTTGAGGCAGGCACGCTGGTTGGTATCGTCACCGACCGCGATCTGCGCAGCAGGGTGGTTGCCGCCGCGGGTGACGCGACGGCGCCGGTCAGCAGCGTGATGACCCCGACGCCAATTTGCTTGTCCCCCGACGAACACGCTTACGACGGCGCGCTGACGATGATGCAAAATCACGTGCACCACTTGCCCGTGGTTGAGGACGGGCGTCCTGTCGGTCTGATTTCGCGTTCTGATTTCATGCGGGTCGATACCGAGCACCCTCTTTACCTGGTGAAAGACCTGGCGCGGGCACGCACGGATGATGAGGTGGTTCGCGCATGCAAGCGACTACCCGAGCTGATCGCGAGGCTAATCGCCTCGAACGCCAGTGGCGCCCAGCTCGGGCGTTTTATAACGGCGATTACCGACGCCGCCACGCGCCAGTTTTTACGGTTTGGCGAAGCCGATCTGGGGCCGCCGCCGTTGCCATATGCCTGGGTTGCGCTGGGGTCGCAGGCGCGGCAGGAGCAATCGGCGCACAGCGATCAGGACAACGCCCTGGTCTTGAATGGCACCGAGGAGCAGACGCAACGCCATGACCCGTACTTCAAGGCGCTTGCGATGCGCGTGAATGACGGCCTCGATGCCTGTGGCTATGTGTACTGCCCCGGCGAGATCATGGGGCGGACCGACAAATGGCGGGTCAATGTCGCGACATGGAAGGGCTATTTTCAGCGCTGGATCCGCGTGCCGGAAGAAAAAGCGCTCATGCACGCCAACATTTTTTTTGACTTGCGTTGCGTCGCCGGCGACGCATCGCTGGTCGATGAATTGAAGGAATTTATTCTTGAGCAATCTGCGTCACAGCAGATTTTTCTGGCGTTGATGGCGAAAAATGCCCTGGCCTATCCACCGCCTCTGGGGTTTTTCCGGCAATTCGTTTTGGCGAGCTCCGGTGAACACCGCAACACGCTCAATCTGAAACTCAATGGCATCATGCCCATCGTCGAAATTGCCCGTATTCGGTCGCTGGCGTGCGGCCAGATGCGTGTTGGCACCCGCAATCGATTACGCGCTTGTGCCGAGGTCGGCGAGTTGACCGAGGCCGATGCACACAGTCTGATTGACGCGCTGGATTTGCTGGAGGCGGCCAGACTCAAGCACCAAAGCGAGCAGCTTAGCGCTGGCGAGCAGCCGGACAATCATCTGGCTCCACAGTCTTTGTCGCCGCTGGCGCGGCAAAATCTCAAGGCTGCATTCGGCCAGATACGCAGTAGCCAGCAAGCTTTAACGCAGCGCTTCGGCGCGGCCTGATGCTGGCGCGCGCACGGCTTAATTGGCAGCGCCGGAAACTGGCAGGTCGGTCGCTGCATCCGGGACTGACGGAATATCTGAATGCACCGTTGCCCGCCGCCAGTACCCTGTGGCGGGAAGTGCGATTCGTTGCGTTGGATATCGAAACCACGGGCCTTGATCCGGCATCGGCTGAAATGCTGAGTGTCGGTTGGGTCCCAATTGAAAATGGCGCAGTACAGTTATCGGGGGCGCGGTCGAGGCTGATCCGTCCGCAAGGCAATGTTGGTCAAAGCGCGACCGTTCATGGTTTGACGGACACTCGGATGCGTGAGGGCGAGCCGCTGGAACGGGTATTTCTCGCGCTGCTGGCGGATCTGCAATCATCCATTTTGATTGTGCATCACGCCACGCTGGATATTGGCATGCTCAAGCGCGCGTCGAGGGATGTTGCCGGTTCGGTGCTGCCGTTGCCGATTGTCGATACGCTGGCGATGCACAAGCAAAAAGTTCTGCGTGAGCATGGGGTGATTGGCCCGAATACTTTGCGTTTGGCTGCCGTACGCGAGTCGTACGGTTTGCCCGAATACGCGGCGCACGAATGCCTGGGTGATGCGATTGCGACGGCGGAAGTATTTGTCGCGATGATCCACCATCGCTTTGGTGATCGCGGGACGACGCTACGGGACGTCTGGGGCTAGTCGACCAGGCGACGCGTTGTTTTAGTCTTTGATCAGCTGTGACACGGCCAGATACGCGTACTGACCGTTGAAGCGCGTGACCTGCAATACATCGTTACCCGTGGTCAGTTTGACGAACTGCATCGACTCATCGGTGCCGTCAAAGTCCAGGTTGAGACGACCGTCAGTGGTGATCGTCCAGCTGAAAGCGTCGCTCTGGGCCTGCGTTTGCGTGTCGCGAAGGAAGCCGGCACCGCCATCGATGAACACCCACTGAGAGTCAGGCATGGCACTGTCGACCCACGAGCCCGGCACAACTGCGTCGCTGTACGCGGTGCCAAACAGGTGCTTGACGG
>CAYGSQ010000006.1:0-22569 GCA_964352435.1 uncultured Gammaproteobacteria bacterium
GTCGTAGGTCGGCGCTGCGACACTGAGATCAACACCCCCTGCACGATAGCCACGCTCATAACCAAAATAGAGCAAATTGCTGTCACCCCAGTCTTTCTCCAAACCGAACCTGTAAGTTACTTCACTGAAGTCCAGGCTTGACTCGAGGAAGCCTTCGCCAAGATTCACGATGGC
The DNA here is from genome assembly GCA_964352435.1 of uncultured Gammaproteobacteria bacterium. Lineage (GTDB taxonomy): Bacteria > Pseudomonadota > Gammaproteobacteria > Steroidobacterales > JBCCMA01 > JBCCMA01. The sequence goes on from CAYGSQ010000006.1 coordinate 175, forward strand.
GCCGAGTTGTGCAGGGGAGCCGGGAAAATTACCGCCCGGCAAAAGCAGGTTATACACCGGAGGTGGGCCGGGCACTGATCCTGGAACGGTTGCCACAGAGTCAGGCGCAATAAAACCCTGATCCACGAAATACTGGATGAACGCCTCGCGGTCATTCTCAATTGGGTGAGTCGGCATAACCGGCAGCCCGGTGTTCGGATCGATCGCATTACAACCTTGGGTGAACGAATTTGGGGGCGGTCCAGGGGTTAAGAAGTCACCCGTGAATGGAGCACCGCCACAGAACGTGATAAACGTATCGCTGGTGCCGCTCGCAAATTTACTATCGTCCGTATAACGGATACCGGCATTAACACGGAAGGTGTCGGATACCTCGAAAGTCCCCTGGCCAAAAATCGCAGTCGAATCGCCGCCATTTGTGTAGTTTTGAACGGGTGAAGAATACTGCTGGGCGAAGACACCACTCGTTTGAATTTCCTCATCAATATAGAAGGCCCCGACAATGCCGTTGAATTGTCCATCGAAGTCAGTGGCAAAACGCGCTTCGAAGCTGGTCTGACTATTCTCTTCCTGTGTTTTCGCAGGCGCGAAACCAGGACCTGCAAATTGGTAGTCTTGATCGGACTCTCTGTAAGCCGGAATAAAGGTGAATGTACCTGCTTCGACTTCATAGTTGATCTCAGCCATCAATCCGGTGAACGAAATATCCTGGAACAGATTGTCGGATTCAATGTCCTGGAAAGGCGCAAAAGAAGGTGTGTGCAAGACCGAGGTTCTCACTGCATTGGACTCTGCAGAGCTTGGCCCTGCGTCGATATCAATGCCGGAGCGGGTAAATTCGGTAAGGTCTCCCTGCAGAGCATAATTGCCGTACAAGGTGCCGCCGGGACCCTTGGCATTATTCTCCGAGTAGTCCGCTGCAAATCGTACAGATAATTGATCGCTTGGCTCGAAGAGAAGCTGACCACGGAAGCTCATGCTATCGGCGTCATTTGTTCCGTCACTGTTGTAACCGTCACGGTCCAACACATTACCTGCAAGCCGGACGGCGACATTGTCGGAGCCCAAACCGAAGTTCACCGCTCCCTGAATGAGTCGTCTGCTGTAATCCCCGATTTCGGCCTGAATATAGCCAGATGTTTCGCCCAGGATTGGCTTCTGCGGGATGTAGTTGATGACGCCGCCGGTCGCGTTACGACCGTAAAGCGTGCCTTGTGGCCCTTTGAGAAGTTCGATGCGCTCCAGATCGTAGAAAGCCTGACCGGCAGCTCCGCTCGAACGCCCAAGATAGACGCCGTCAACGTTTTGGGCGATCGCGGCGTCCGTTAATGGGTTGACCGTCAATGCGCCAACACCGCGAACAAAAATACTGGTTAGAGCCCCGCCACCGGCGCTGATACCAAGGGCTGGGGAGAGCCGGCCGAGGTCTTGAGCTGATTCGAAACCTTGCTGCGTCAGAAAAGACTGATCGACCGATTCGATGGCAATGGCAGCATCCTGGAGGGATTCCTCGCGACGCTGCGCTGTAACGACAACTTCTTCAAGCCCCCCACTGGCAGAGGTTGAATCTGAGTCCTGGGCCTGCACCGTGACAGCGGTGGCAAGAAGCAGCGCTAAACCTCCACACGATGATGTTAAAAGATTGCTGAGCGTCATAACTATCCCCTGGTGGCTGGTGCTATTGCGCACCTTTACTAAGCTCAGTATTGCAGCGTCGCGTTAATTATAATAATTTATTGTTTTTATAATAACGTATTAGATTTTTCGATACGTGGCAGTGCGCGGACGCCCCAAACTTACGTTGTAAGCAGGTCTGCAGCTCCCCGTAGTTTGACTGCTGCAAGCACGACGCCAGCGGCGCACAACCCGGCGAATAGCAACAGCACGTTTTCCAGTCCACCGATTTTGATCTCCAGAATCGCGGCTAGCAGTGGTGCAAAAAACTGGCCGAAAAAGAAGATCCCGGTCCACAGTCCCGTGCCGCGCCCGCGGACATTCGCAGGCAGCAGCTGCAACACCCAGGTGAGCATGGTCGGCAGCAGAATGCCGAAACCGGCGCAGGCGATGACCGCGGAAACACTTGTGGCGATAAGCGATCCTGAAAGACTGGCTCCCAGATATCCAATCGCCGCCAATAGCAGTCCGATCAGAACGAGCAAGGGGCCCGAGGCGCCTTTGATTCGTCGAAACAAGACCGTGCCTACGGCAACCCCAATGTTGGCCGCAGCGCCGATTCCGCCGATTTGGGCGGGCGAGACCTCTGCACTGAGCCCGAGTATTTCGCCCAGCTTGACGATCATTGTGTAGAAAACAATCCCGACAAATAGCGTCGTTAGTAACAGCGGCATGATGCGACCCAACGGCAGTGTCGCACCTGCCTCTGATACGTGTTCCTCAGAGCGATTTGGCTCAAACAGGACGAATGCGACCAGCAACGCAACAGGGATGGCCAAGAGATACAAAAGGAATGGTCCCCGCGACCCAAGCACCTGACCAAGAATGCCGCCCAAGGCGATAAGTACAATCGCGCTCAAGCTGACGGTTGCAAACTGCAGTCCGATCCAGCGTTCGCGTTCCTTACCCGTGAAGTAATCACCGATCAGTGCCGTTGCGATGGTCATGATCACCGCCTCAGCCAGGCCCAACCCGATCCGCGCCCCAATAATCTGAGTAAGGTCGGTCAGGAAAAAGGGCACAACACCGATCCCGGCGTAAATCACCAGTGAGAATGTCAGCAGGTTCTTTCGGCCTACCCGGTCGGATAGCCATCCGGCGACAGGAGAAAACAGGGCGACGCACAGCGCCGGGATGGTCATCGCTATGGGTACGAGAAATTCGCGGCCCTCGACGGCACCGAATTCCTGCATTAGAAGCGGCAAGACAGGCACTAAAGAGATAATGGCCATCGGTGGCATAATTGCGCTTAGCAACAGTATGAGGCCATGCCTGGTAGACGCCGTCTGGCTTGTGCTCATGGCGCTTTCGCTTTCGTTCGTGATATTTGTCATTGCCCTAACCTCTTAAGCTATGCGTCTGTAACCTGTCGCTTGGAGACTTTGTGTCCGTCTTCAGTTTGACCAATTTGCCAGTAACTGCTTGCGTACATGTGTTCTCGCGTCACTTGGCGGCCTGACTTCATCAATGTGCGAATGGATAGCGACTGGCTGAACTCACCGGCGACCCACACGCTGGGGCGGCCAGGAAGCCAGTCAAGCGCCTTGACGTGATCAAGCAGCACACTGTTCGGACGTTCCGGGTCGCGGTTGACGATCCAGTCGACCTGCAAATTCGGCGGGCTATCCAGATCCTGCCGGTCGCTTTCATCAATAATCTCGAGCACCGCGTAGCCTTTTGCGTCGGGGCTCATGCGCTCGATATTGGTACTGATGGCGGGCAGAGCGCTCATATCGCCCACGAGTAAAAACCAGTCAGCAGTGAAATCGAGCAGCTTTTTGGGGCCGGGACCGCCGACCATAATTTCATCACCGGGTTTGCATGTCTGCGCCCAGTTGGCGGCCGGTCCGTCACTATCGTGGATAACAAAGTCGACATCCAATTCTCGCGTCTCGGGGTCGTGGTGGCGAACGGTATACGTGCGCACCAAGGGCTTTTCGGTATCTCCATTGCCTGGGCTCAGGCGAAGTTTTATGTAGCCGCCGTTGGCGTCCTGTGGGAAGCCATCGAGTTGCGTGCCGCCAAGTGTCACCCTCAGCATGTGAGGCGTGACAGATTTTTTACGCAGCACTTTAAGGGCGCGTGGTGGTGGGCGCTTTTTCATGGTTTTCGTCGTTCCCAAATGCCCCGCTTACGCCTGCCTGTCGCTGCACGAAATGCCAACACTACGACTGTCGGCATCAAGATCTTGGCGGTGGCTTGAAATTGAGGCCTTCGGCTTCCAGCTGTGCCTCAGCCGCGTTTTCGCGAGCCAATGCTCGCTGCACCGCAGGGCGCTCTTCCATTCTATGGAAGTGTTCCTTGAAGCGTGGATAAGGCGCAATGTCGAAGTCGGCGCCCTGGACGCGCCAGAATACCCAACACAGATAGGCATCCATAGCGCTCCATTGGTCGCCGTACCACCAGGGCTGGTCAGCCAGTCGGTGTTCGATGAGTGTGAAAAACTCGGTCATCGCGCTGCAGCCCTTTTCCCACACCGACGGTGCTGCATCCTTGCTTGCAAAAAACTGAGGCATGCGTATGCGGGTAACGATCGGGTGCAGCGTCGCTGCACAAAAGCACAGGTCAGCAGTCTGGCGGGCGCGGGCCAGAGAATCCGTGGTCTCGGGCATGAGATTCGCCGCCGGAAATCGCTCATTCAGGTAGGTGATGATCGCCACATTTTCAGTCAGCGCTTCGCCATGACTACCAAGCGTGGGCACCTTGCCTTTCGGATTGAGTTGTTTGTAGCCAGGAGACTTGTGCTCGCCTTTCATAAAACGAATAACAACAGATTCGAATTTTTGTCCGGCTTCCTCAAGGCAAATAGAGGGCACGCGCGCGCACGTGCCCGGCGCCATGTACAGCTGGATGTCACTCATCAAAATCGGTCGAGATCATTGGCGATTTCAATGTCTCCATCGAACGCTTCTGCGATCTGGGCGCGGTAGCGCGCTGCCATTTCTTCATTCATGACATTCGGAACCATGTGGGTCACCACAACCTTTGCCACGCTTGCGCTCGCCGCCAATTCTCCTACTTGTAGCGGCACTAAATGGTGGGCCCGGAAATGCCACTCGATGCCTTTGAGTTGCTGCTCTGGCATGTTCGGGTTCATGCGGCGGACATTGGCAAGCACAGCCGGGATGTCCATCATCTCGCTGACCAGGATATCGGCGCCCTGAGCGAGTTTCTCCACTGACTTGCTGGGGCCCGTATCGCCGGTGTACACGATTGAGCGGTCGTCCATGTTAAAGCGGAATGACAAGGACTTTGCTTTCTCGGGCAGACCGGCATTTTGCGGAATCTTGAAGTGACTGTTTTCGGCTACCGTTACGCTCACACCGTTCAACTCGACGTTTGAGCCGTCGACCAGTTCCATCACTTTTACATTCGCTTTCCAGGCGATACCCGGCATGCCATAGGCCGCCTGCATGACCGGGTCCATGCCTGCGAGTAATCCGTCAACCAGCGTCTTGGTGCCTGGCGGGCCATAAATGGTGAGCGTTTGCCTCGCGTTCAATTGCATGCGCAGTCCGAGCAACGCCATCACACCGCCTGTGTGATCAAAGTGCAGGTGGCTCAGGAATAGCCCTTTCACGCCCTCAAGCCGGTAGCCGGCTTTACTGAGCTGGCCGGCCGCGCCATCGCCTGCATCCACCATGTACACGTCGTCGCCGACCACAAGCGCATTCGCCGGTTGCGAGCGATTCGCTTCAGTTAATGGTCCGCCGGCGGTACCAAGCGTGATGAACGCATTTTCAGTGGCCACAGCGGGAGCGGGTGCCTCAGCAGAATCTGCCGCGATGGTTTGGCACGCGATCATCATCAGGCTGCATGCCAGCAGTGTCAGGTGTCTTGCCATTGTCTGATCCTCGTATTATTCGCTGGTGCGTGTAGAGCGGCGTCTAAGACTTTCATGTTTACTCCGAACGCCTGGAATTCTGGGCTGCCGACAAACGTGCAGGATTCATCAGAACACTGCGCGTAGCATAAGCCAAATCATTTGTTTCGATAAAAATGCATCATCAAGGCTTATAATTCATCGTGAAGCCTTGCCTGCACAGTGCCGTCTTTCTCAACTTTAAGCAGGATCGGCTCCAGCGAGTGACCCATGGCCGGACCCTTGGTGCAAACGCCGGTATCGATGTCGAACCGGGCACCGTGTGCAGCGCAGACGATTCGGCTGCCGCTTGCGTTGAGATAGGCGTTTTTTTGCCACGGCAGCGATGCTCCCTGGTGGGGGCATCGGTTGCGGTAGGCCTTCAACAGATCACCGCGTCGAACCACAAAAAAAGCATCTCGGCCCTCGACCAGCGGGTCGAAGCCACGTGCCTGTCCGTCCGGCAACGCGTCATACCGACAAAGGTCGTGCCAGCGACTGCGGGTCATCGCGGCACCTATTTGCCCGGCGGTCCGCCGCTTGGCGCCCAGTTATCGCGCAACGTAAACAGGAAAATCTGCGACGAATCCGCTGCCATTCCAGCTTCCCGTGCCACCCAGTCGTCGTCATGCAGATCCATGTCGGCGTCGTATTCAACATGACAGCCGACCGGGCTATTGAAATACCAGAACCAGTTCGATCCGTAGATGTGACGGCCAGGACCCCAGAACGTTTCGTAGCCCTTGTCTGAAAAACGCTTGCCGGCCTGCATCAACTCTGTCGGCCCCCCGACATGAAACGTAAAGTGCTCACACCCCTGCATGAACGGCGGCGTTTGGATACAAAATAGCGTGTGATGTTCCTGCGTGCCCGCGGGTCGCATGAACGGGCCGACGCCCGTGAATCGATCGGTCGTCACAAAGCCGAGACGCTCGGCATAAAACGCTTCAAACTTTTCAAGGTCGGGCACGAAATACACAACATGCGACAGCGACCGCGGCTTGGGATCCGCATCGGGATCGGCGCCGATGGCATTGACCGGACGCTGTGTTGGCGCACCCGGCGCATTGATCACTTCTCCGGGCAGGCTCAGTGGCTTGCGCACCGTGATCTGGAAGCCCAGTGCAAACCCAGAGTCGTCCACGGTTTCGAGCGAACCGTCGTCCAGTGTTTTAACGTCGCGGTCTTTCCCAAGCTCTTCCGCGATGGCATCGAGTGTTAACTGGTCGGCAACGCCGTAGATGGTCTTGCGCAGCATGCTGCCGCTTTCGAGCGGAGCGGGCAATGACGCGTCGTCTTGTGGACGGATAACCACCGAGGTGCCGTCAAGCGCCTCGAACCTGCCATCGCCGACGGGCGCAAGGCCGTAGTCCGTAAAGTACTGCGCGCAGGCGTCCACGTCATCCACGCCGAAGACCAGCGAGTCGGGGCCAATAATGTTCATTCTCTTCTCCGTTTGGGCTCCACCCCTAAGATAAAAGCACCGAAATTGTAATTAGTCGAATTGTTTGATTTGATCAAATATCATTCGTTTTTTTTATAGGGGCTATTATGCGCTTCAAAGGACTCGACCTGAATTTGCTGGTGGCGCTCGATACGCTATTGGCCGAATGCAGCGTGTCTCGTGCGGCTAAACGCCTGCACATCAGCCAGCCTGCGGCCAGTGCGGCCCTCGGCCGCCTGCGTGATTACTTCGGCGACGATTTGCTCACGCAGCACGGCAAACGAATGATTCCAACGTCGTACGCCGATAGCCTGGCGCCCGAGGTCAAGCGCATTCTTGGCCAGGTCGATTCGATCATTATGATGTCGTCAGAGTTCGATCCGGGCAAATCGAAGCGTGTATTTCGTTTGATGGCGTCCGATTACATTGCAACCGTCCTTATCGGCCCCGCGATCCAGCGGCTCGCCGAGGTGGCACCGGGTATTCAGCTCGATATTCGCTTGCCCAGCGAGCGGGTTGGTATTGAGTTTGAACGCGGGGAAATCGATCTGGTACTGACGCCGGAGCAGTATGTGTCGCCCAATCATCCGGCCGAGCTTCTTTTTGAGGAACAGCATGTCGTGGTCGGCTGGGCACAGAATCCTCTCTTGTCGGTGCCGCTCACCGCGGCTGACTTTCTGGCAAGCGCCCACGTCGGGGTCACGATTGGACCTGGACGCCAATTGACCTATGCGGAGGCGCATCTGCAGGCAATTGCGTTGCACAGGACGGTCGAAATCTACGCGCCGTCGTTTTCCGTGGTGCCCTGGCTGATCATCGGTACCCAGCGCTTGACGGTCATGCATCAGCGACTTGCGCGGGTTTTTGCTGAGAACCTGCCGTTGAAGATGCAGTCGCTACCGATTGAAGTGCCGCCGATGCTCGAAATGCTCCAATACCATGAAGCGCGCACGCACGATTCGGGCGTGGGCTGGCTGCGCCGTTTACTGCATGAAACAGCGAGGCGTCTCGAAGTATAAGCAAAAAGAATTGATGACCATCAAAACAAGCGATTAGATTGATAGATTCGCACACGCTAAGCTTTAAAAAGTAGAAATAGTCATTGTTCAAGGGGGAATCGTGCAAAGCCAATCCATTCTTATCATTGGGGGAGGCATCGCTGGCCTGACATCGGCCATCGCGCTTGGCAAACGTGGACACCGCCTTGACGTCATCGAGAAGGACCCGGAATGGTCGGTTTACGGCGTTGGCATCATACAGCAGGCGAACGTAGTGCGGGCTGTCGCCGAGCTTGGCATCCTTGATGATTACATCGATGCAGCTTTTGGTTTTAATTTCGTCGAGGTGTACAAGCCCGATGGCGAAATGGCCGCACGAATCCCGGTTCAGCCGCTGGTCGAGGGTTATGCGGCCAATGTCGGCATCGGCCGACCGGCTCTGCACAAAGTGCTTGGAGATCGTGCCATTGCGGCCGGAGCCAACGTTCGTCTCGGTCTGACCGCCGACGTTATCAACGACGACGGTAACAAAGTAAAGGTGAGTTTTTCCGACGGAACGTCCGGCGAATATGATCTGGTTATTGGCGCCGATGGTATTTATTCGACGACACGAACCCTGGTTATGCCAGAGGCGGCAAGCCCTGAGTTTGTCGGCCAGTCGGTGTGGCGCTACAACTTCAAGAGGCCGGACGACCTCGATGCCCTGCGCGCCTATGAAGGGCCAATCGGTACGGGTCTTGTGCCGCTGTCGAATGAACTCATGTACATGTACGTGACCACGCCGGAGCCTGGTAATCCGCGCTACGCACACGACAGCATCGCGGCGAGCATGCGCGAAAAACTCGCCAAAGCCCCTCCCGGCATTGCCGAATTCGCCGACCAGATTACTGACAATGACGCTGTGGTCTACAGGCCGCTTGAGGTCCAGTTTATTGACGGCGATTGGTTCAGGGGCAACGTCATTATTATCGGTGATGCTGCGCACTCAACGACCCCGCATCTGGGCCAGGGTGCCGGCATGGCTATCGAGGACAGCGTCGTGTTGGCAGAGGAACTCGACAAAGCCGACACCGTCTCCGCTGCGTTTAAGAGTTTTCAGGCTCGCCGTTTCGACCGCTGCAAGTACATCGTCGATGCGTCGCTTGCGATCTGCCGCTCACAACTGGGTGAGGGTCCGCGCGTAGACCAGGGCAGAGCAACGGGCGAGATGATGCAGGCAGTCGCGCAACCACTTTAACCAGAATCACCATCAGGTAAATCGAGCATGGCACTCTACGAATTTTTTCCGAATTACATTTGGAACCTGTCTGTCGCGATTGCGCTGGAGAACGGCGGCAAGATCGGCGAGATCGTCGATATGTGTCAGCCCATCCAGGACGCGGCGGCCAATGGCGATGATGCCGGTACTGGTGAGTTTCTCGCGGAGTGGGTAAAAAAAGCCGACACTCTGGTCAGCCTTGCCGAGGAAGACCTGGCTGCCGGGCGCGAGTATTCGGCCGGTACCAAACTGAAACGGGCGTCAATCTATTACGTTACTGCCGAGCGTATGCAAGGGCAGGGTCACCCCGGAAGAATGGAGACCTATAAGAAGGCGCTTAAGGCGTTTAACGACGGTACCCGCTACGCCCGCGACAATATCGAGCGCGTCGAGATTCCCTATGGCGAAGGCAAAAAAATTGCCGGCCTGCTGACCAAGGCAGAAGGCGACGGTCCGCGTCCTCTGGTTGTCTTTTGCAATGGCCTGGACAGTTCCAAGGAAATGTTATGGCTTGGCGGCTTTCCCTACGCGCTGGCAAAACGAGGTATCAGTTGTCTTTGTGTCGATCAGCCAGGCACCGGTGAAGCGCTGCGATTGGAGAACATCCCGGCTACCTACGCCAGTGAACAGTGGGCCTCGGCGTGGGTCGACTGGCTCGTGGAGCAACCGTTCGTGGATCCCAAACGTATCGGCATGACCGGTATTTCACTGGGCGGTCACTTTGCGCCGCGCGCAGTGGCGTTTGAACCGCGATTTGCATCCGGCGCGTGTTGGGGAGCTAACCACAACTGGGCCGAGGTGCAGCAAAAGCGCGTGAAGCGTGAGGGCGAGAATCCGGTGCCACATTATTGGGCCCATGTGCGCTGGGTATTCGGTGCGAAGGATCAGGACGAGTTTTTCGAAAAAGCCGAGGGCATGAATTTGAATGGCGTCATGGACCGCATCAAGGTGCCTTTCCTCGTGACGCATGGCGCGCACGACAGGCAAATCAGCGTCGACTACGCCCACCAGAGTTACGATCAGCTCGTCAACTCACCTAATCGGCAATTGAAAATATTTACACATCGCGAAGGCGGGGTTGAGCACGTCGGTGCAGACAACATGTCGTTCGGTACCGACTACATCGCAGACTGGTTTGCCGACACGCTCGGTGGTCACACCTCCTGACCCAAGAGAGAACATTGATGCCACAGAAATTTGTCGATCTTTCCATTTACCTCGAAAACGATGTGATCTCGGATCCACCATTTTTGCGCCCGACAATTACTTACCAAACGCACGCCGAAACGGTCGAAGAGGCGCAAATGTTTTTTCCGGGCGTTGAAGCAGAGGATTTTCCGGGTGGTGAGGGTTTTGCCGCGGCCGAGTGGGTGAAGCTCACCACGCACAACGGCACGCACCTGGATGCGCCGTACCATTTTCATCCAACGATGAATAAGGGTGAACGGGCGATCACCATTGACGAGGTGCCGCTGGACTGGTGTTTTCGACCAGGGGTCAAGCTCGACTTCACAAAGATGCCTGATGGCCACGTGGTCACGGCGGCGGAGGTTGAGGCGGAACTTGATCGAGTGGGTGTCGAATTACAGCCGCTGGATATCGTGCTCGTCAATACCGCGGCGGGTAAAGCAATCGGCGATCCCAACTTCGTCAATATTGGCTGCGGCATGGGCTACGAGGCCACCATGTATTTGCTGGAAAAAGGCGTGCGCGTCACCGGCACCGACGCCTGGTCCTGGGACGCACCGTTCGCTCACACGGCGAAGAATGTGAAAGAGACCGGTGACACGTCCTTGATCTGGGAAGGTCACAAGGCTGGCCGGGATATTGGCTACTGTCACCTCGAAAAGCTCCATAATCTCGAGGTCCTGCCACCGTCCGGTTTCACAGTATGCTGTTTCCCGCACAAGATTCGTGGCGCATCGGCCGGCTGGACTCGTGCAGTCGCCATTTTCGACGATTAGGCAAGAATCAATGAAACTGGCAACGATTGACGATGGCACTCGCGACGGCGCACTAGTGGTCGTCTCGAGCGATGGCAGTCGCTATCTCAAAGCGCAGGACGTGACCACACTGCAGCAGGCCTTGGAGGATTGGCAGGCGTGTGCATCCGAGTTGCAGACGCTTGCAGATCAGCTCGAAAATGGCGCTGGCGATGCCGCGAATCCGGAGGTGTTTCAAGCGCCGCTGCCCCGCGCGTGGCAGTGGCTGGATGGCTCCGCCTTCGATTCGCATGGTGAGCTGATGCAAAAGGCCTTTAACATGGATCCGGTTGAGCATGACAAGCCGCTGATGTACCAGGGGATGTCGCACCAGTTCTACGGACCGCGTGAGGACGTCGCGTTTGTCAGCGAAGCCGACGGAATCGATTTTGAAGGCGAGTTCGGGGTCATCATTGACGACGTGCCCATGGGCACCAGCGCAGCCGAAGCGATGCGCCATATCAAGTTGTTGATATTGATTAACGATTGGTCTTTGCGAATGATCGCGCCCAAGGAAATGAAAACCGGCTTTGGCTGGGTACAGGCCAAGCCCGCGTGTTCCATGGGACCGTTTGCCATCACACCTGACGAGTTGGGTTCCGCCTGGGCGGACGGTCGCGTCAACCTGAATCTCGAGGTGCGCTGGAACGGTGAGCGCTTCGGCAACGCGCATGGCGGCGCAATGAGTGTCGGTTTCCATGAGCTTGTAGCGCACGCCGCAGCGACCCGCGCTTTGTGCGCCGGCACCGTGATCGGCTCGGGTACCGTGTCCAATGACAACTATCGCGAGGTGGGGTCATCCTGCATCAGCGAACGTCGCGGTATTGAACTGGTCGATGACGGAAAACCGGTCACGCCGTTCATGTCGTTTGGCGATTCGATTTTTATGCAGGCAATAAAACCGGACGGCGGCATCTTGTTTGGCCCTATAGACCAGCGGGTTGTAGAGGCCTAGATCTGTGCGGCGAATCGTTACGGGACACGACACGCATGGCCATGCCGTTTTCCGTTCGATCGACAAGATTCAAACGCGCCAAATCGAATCTGGCGACGCCGCGTTCGCAACGATCTGGAGCGCGGCCGACGTGCCGGTCGATCTGAATGACGAGAGTGACGGTGGCGCTCGCGATGTTGGACTGACACTGGACGGTGGCTCGGTTATTCGCGTCGTCGATATGCTGCCCGGTGGCGCATCGCCCATGCACCGAACCAACAGTCTCGACTACGGCATTGTCATTGCCGGCGAAGTGCAGCTGGAACTCGACAATGGCGCTGTAGAAGTTTGTCGCGCCGGGGACATCATCGTGCAACGTGGCACGATTCATCTTTGGCGCAATGTCAGTGCGGATAGAATCTGCCGCATTATCTTTGCGCTGACCGCCTCAGTCGGTCCGTATGTGCATAACGGCAAGCCGCTGGAAGAGCTCAAGCCTTAGTCACAGGTAGACCATTCATGCGCATCATTATCACCGGTGGCGGAGGCTTTGTTGGCAGCAGGCTTGTTCGCCGGCTTGTCGATCACGAGGTCATCGCGCTCGACAGCGCAGGCGGCTCGATTCCCGATCTGCCAAACGTTACGCCTGTTGTGGGCGATATTTGCGACCCGGCTGTGGTCACGGCCGCCTTCTCCAGGGGCTGCGATGCCATCGTACACCTGGCAACGGTGCCGGGAGGCGCGGCAGAGCAAGATCCTGAACTGGCGCAACGCGTCAACATTGATGCGACCATGGCGCTTGCGGCTGCCGCCGCTCATGCGAGTAGACGGCCGCGTTTTGTGTTTGCGAGCAGTATTGCGGTATTTGGTGGGGCGCTTCCGGAAACGGTTAACGATGCGACGCCGCTGTCGCCACAGTTACTCTATGGCGCTCACAAAGCGATGATGGAGCAGTGGCTGGCGACGCTGAGTCGGCGAGGCGAGTTGGACGCGATCGCGCTAAGGGTGTCCGGGGTCGTTGCCCGTCCCGTCGGGCCATCTGGTATGAAGTCGGCATTTATGAGTGACGTATTCCATGCCTTGAGCGCCGGCGAGGCGTTCGTGATGCCGGTCTCGGCAGACGCTAGGGTCTGGCTGACGTCGGTTGAGTGTGCGGTCGACAATTTCGTGCAGGCATTGACGGTCAATCTCGCGAGTTTGTCCGGCGAGCGAGCTGTCACGCTGCCAGCGTTGCGCGTCAGGATCGATAAATTCGTCGACGAAATCGCGCGACAAGCGAAAGCTTCTGCAAGCCTTGTCACTTATGCGGCCGATGATGAACTCGAGGCCGCCTTTGGCGCACTGCCCGAGCTTTCAACGCCTGCGGCGGCGAGTCTTGGGTTTTCAGATGACGGCGGCCTGCCTGAGCTGGTCGCTCGAGCTCTTAAGGAGATTGCATGACTTTGCCCACCAACTGTCCAATCAGTCAGGTCGACCCGTTTGCGCCGGACTTCCTCAAAGACCCGTATCCCTATCACCATGACCTAAGGGAAGCCGGGCCGGTGGTTTGGCTGGAGAAATACGACATCTTTGCGATGGCACGCTACCAGGAAGTGCGAACGGCACTTGCCGATTGGGAAACGTTTTGTTCCAGTCGCGGCGTTGGTTTAACTGACTTCGCGACTGAGGAGCCGTGGCGACCGCCGAGCATCATACTTGAGGCCGACCCGCCGCTGCACACCAAGTCCCGCAAGGTCCTGATGAGATTGCTGACCAAGCCGGCGTTGCAAGTGCTGAGCGACGATTTCAAGCTTACGGCGGACAAACTCGTTGATGGACTGGTGGGGAAGGGCCAGATCGACGCGGTGCAAGAACTCGCCGAAGCGTTTCCACTGAGCGTCTTTCCCGACACGATCGGGCTGCGCAAGGACGGCCGCGAGAATTTGCTGCCCTACGGCAACATGGCCTTCAACGCCTTCGGACCACGCAATGAATTGTTCGAGAAGTCCTTTGCCAATGCTCAGCCGGTCGTGCAGTGGATTGCTGACCAGTGTCAGCGGCCGGCCCTGACACCGGGCGGCATCGGAGATAAGATCTATCAAGCGGCAGACGAGGGCGCGGTGACTGAGCATGAGGCGGGCTTGCTCGTGCGCTCCGTTTTGACCGCCGGCCTCGACACAACCATATTTGGCATTGGGGCGATGCTCTATTGCCTGGCCTCTTATCCCGAGCAATGGCGCGCCCTGCACGAAAACCCAAAGCTGGTTCGCGGCGCTTTTGAAGAAGCGCTCCGATTCGTTTCACCGGTGCAGACCTTTATGCGCACCACCACCCGAGCGGTTGATGTGGAGGGCGTAAAAATACCCGAAGGGCGCAAAGTAGTGTTGTTCCTCGCCTCTGCTAATCGTGATCCGCGCAAGTGGGATAACCCGGAGCAGTTTGATATTGGGCGCAAGACACTGGGACACGTTGGATTTGGTCACGGCATTCACGTCTGCGTGGGTCAGATGCTCGCGCGACTCGAAGCGCATGTGTTGCTGACGTCACTGGTCGAGAGAGTGTCGCGTCTTGAGTTGACCGGTGAGCCGCAGTGGCGACTCAACAACACCCTGCATGGTGCTGATCGGTTGCCCGTTGCGCTGCATGCATAAGACGCCGTCGTCCATTCTTGAAAACAACCGCATGGGAGTGGCGCAGTGGACCGTTGTCATCGTGACGGTGGCGCTCACGGCCCTCGACGGCTTCTTAGTGCAATTTTGCAGCAACCACTAAGCTCAGCGGGCATCTAAAGACACATAGGAACGGTCTCAGTCGCTTTGCTCTACCCGGTTTCTAATAATCGAGTCCGACGTAGTTTTCAGCCATGGCAACCTTTGTGGCGTGGGAGCTTTGCAAGTATTCGAACTCCGCTGCCTGCAGCTTTTGTTCAAAGCGATGCAGGTTGGGAAACCAGTGCAGCAGGCGTGTCATTGACCACGCGAAACGTTCCGCTTTCCACACGCGTGCCAAAGCCTTCTTCGAATAGTCTTGCAGCAGTGATTCGTCACCGTTGTGAAAATATCCGATCAAAGCACGCGACAAGTAATGGACGTCGGATGCGGCGAGGTTGAGGCCCTTGGCGCCGGTGGGCGGCACGATGTGGGCGGCATCGCCGGCAAGAAACAGTCGCTTCCATGACATGGGTTCGCACACGAAACTTCGCAGTGGTGCGATCGACTTCTCGATTGACGGACCGGTGACCAGCTTGCTTGCTACTTCGCCTGGCAGGCGCGATGCCAACTCATCCCAAAAGCGTTCGTCCGTCCACTGCGCTACGTCGTCGTCGATGGGGCACTGCACGTAGTAGCGGCTCAGTTGGCGTGAGCGCAAGGAACACAGCGCAAACCCCGATTCATGGTTCGCGTAAATGAGCTCGTCGGCGACCGGCGGTGTTTCCGAGAGAATTCCCAGCCAGCCGAAAGGGTAGGCCAGCTCAACTTCGTTGCGTATCGAGTCCGGGATCGCCCGGCGACTTGGCCCATGAAAGCCATCGCAGCCAGCGATGAAAGCTGCCGATATTTTTTGATCCTGACCGTTCAATTTGAATGTGACGGTCGGGCTGGTGGTATCAAGGTCGTGCAGCGCGACGTTCTCGGCCTCATGAATGATGGTGGCCTTGCCCGCATCCAGTGCATCGTAGAGATCGCGAGTGACTTCCGTCTGGCCGTACACCGTGACGTTTTTGCCTCCGGTCAGACTGGCAAGATCGATGTGGCAGACATCGCCGTGAAAGGCGATATCAAAACCGGAATGGACTTCCCCCTCGGCCTGCAAGCGCGCGTCGACATCGGCTTCGTGCAGCAAGTCGACCAGTCCCTGCTCCAGCACTCCGGCCCGGATTCGGCTGAGAACGTAGTCGCGCGATCGACGTTCGATAACAATATTGTCGATGCCGTTTAATTGCAGAAGTCGAGACAGCAACAGGCCGGCAGGACCTCCCCCGATGACGGCAACCTGCGTATTCATCAGAACTGTTGTTCGAGATCATGCAGCACGCGATAACAATCGAATACTTTCTGCACAGATGAATTCGGTTCACGTCCTTCACGAATCGCGGCCACGAACTCGCGATCCTGCAATTCAATGCCATTCATAGATACGTCTACTTGTGAAACGTCGATCGACTCTTCTTTGCCGTTGACAAGATCGTCGTAGCGGGCGATGTACGTTGCGCTGTCGCCAATGTAGCGGAAAAATGTGCCCAGCGGACCATCGTTATTGAAAGACAGCGACAGTGTACAGATTGCGCCCGACGCAGACTTGAGCTGAATGGACATGTCCATCGCAATGCCCAGTTCAGGGTGATGCGGTCCTTCGATTGCATTGGCTTTGACAATGGGGCCGGCCTGATAAGCAAACAGATCGACCGTGTGCGCTGCGTGGTGCCACAGCAGATGATCGGTCCAGCTGCGTGGCTCGCCTTTGGCATTGATATTTTTGCGGCGGAAGAAGTAGGTTTGCACGTCCATTTGCTGGACGTTGAATTCCCCTGCGCTGATTTTGTTGTGCACGTATTGATGCGAGGGATTGAATCGGCGCGTGTGGCCCACCATGCAGGTCAGGCCGGTTGCTTTCTGCTTGTCGAGCACCGCCTGACTGTCGGCCAGGCTATCAGCCAGCGGAATTTCCACCTGAACGTGTTTGCCCGCATCCATACAGGCGATTGCTTGGGCGGCATGCATTTGGGTTGGCGTGCACAGGATAACGCCGTCAACGTCGTCGCGATTCAACGCGTCGTCAAGCTCAGTGGAGCTGTGTTTGGCACCGTACTTTTTGGCCGTCTCGGCCGCCTGCTCGGCTCTGCGACTGATCACCGACACGATTTCGACGCCGTCGATTTTCTGCAGTCCGTCCAGGTGTTTTTCACCGAAAGCGCCGGCACCGGCTAATGCAATTCTCATTGTTCAGGCTCCAATACGAGATGTCCCACCGCGGTGTTGCTGGCGGGGACGTGATAGTGGCGATGTAAGCATCGAGTACGTGCACCGAGGGCTCCGCGCATGATCAACCACATGACCAGCTCGATGCCCTCGGAACCGGCCTCGCGCAGATACTCAATATGTGGGACACGCCGCAGCTCGTCGGTGTCGCCGATCAGACGATCGAGAAAGCGCTTGTCCCACTCGGCGTTGATAAGCCCTGCACGCGGACCCTGCAGCTGGTGGCTCATACCGCCGGTGCCCCAGATCTGCACGTTCAGGTTTTCGGGGAAACTGCTCACGGCGCGTTCAATCGCCTCGCCCAACGCCCAGCAGCGGTTTCCTGTCGGTGGCGGGTAGGTGACAACGTTGACCGCCAACGGAATAATTTTGCACGGCCAGGCGTCGGGCTGACCAAACATCAATGACAGCGGTACCGTCAGCCCGTGATCCACATCCATCTGGTTGATGACGGTCAGGTCGAATTCGTCAAGGATCAGGCACTGGGCAAGGTGCCAGGCAAGATCGGCATGGCCCTCGACGACGGGTACCGGACGCGGTCCCCAACCTTCGTCGCAAGGCTTGAACATCTCCGCGCAACCGAGGGCAAAGGTCGGAATAAAGTTCATGTCGAACGCGGACGCGTGATCGTTGTAGACGAGGATGACGACGTCAGGCCTGGCCTCCTCGTCGAGCCACCGCTTTGTCCACTCGTAACCTGCAAACGCCGGTTTCCAGTAGTCCTCGTGCGTCTTTCCATTGTCGATCGCGGCACCCAGTGCCGGGATGTGGCTTGACGCAATACCTGCCGTTATTTTTGCCACACTAGTTGCCCTCCTTGATGGAGCGCATGCCCTCAGGTGAGCGACCACCGGCGATCATCATTGCCTGATAGTCCTCCACGCTCATGCCGGTCATGGTTGACACGGCCTGCAGGAAACTCAGCCCGTCGGTAGAAAACACTTTCGCCAGGTAATAGATATTGCCGCCCAGGTCGAGCATCCGGTTGTAGTCGCGATCGAGAATGGCCTGGCGCTGCTCGTCGGTCATCGGCCATTCGGCCAGGTAAGCTTTTTCGTCAGCTCTCCAGCGCTCGCGATGCTCGGCCTTCATCAGGCTCATCGCAAACTGATTTACCCAGTAGCCCTGGCGTGCACGCTTTGCGGTGTACACACGCGTCCCTGGTATATCTTCGAGTTCTTCGAAGTATTTGCGAACATCGACCGTCATACCCCGCGCTCCTTGAGTTGCTTATCCAGGTGAGGAAATACTCGTCGTGCATTGCCTTCAAAAATGGCGTGGCGCTCCTGATCCGAGATATCCAGAGCGTCGACATAGCGCTTGGTATCATCAAAATAATGACCCGTGGTGGGATCAATGCCACGCACGGCGCCAACCATTTCAGAGCCGAAGAGGATATTTTTATTGTCGATCACGTCGGCAAGTAAGTCGACGCCCGGCTGGTGATAGACGCAGGTATCAAAGAACACGTTGTTCATAATGTGCGTTTCGAGATCAGGCTGCTTGAGCATGTCGGCAAGCCCGCGATAGCGGCCCCAATGATAGGGGACGGCACCCCCACCGTGCGGGATGATCAGGCGCAGGGTGGGGAAGTCCTTAAACAGATCGCCCTGAATGAGCTGCATGAAGGCGATCGTATCGGCGGCGATGTAGTAACCCCCCGTGGCATGAAGCCCCGGATTGCAACTGCCTGAAACATGGATCATGGCGGGGACATCGAGCTCCACCATTTTCTCGTAAAACGGATACCAGTAGTGGTCGGTCAGTGGCGGGTGCTTGAAATGACCGCCGCCGGGGTCGGGGTTTAAGTTGCAGCCGACGAACCCCATATCAACGCAACGCTGCAGCTCTGCGACCGAGCTCTGCATGTTGGCCGCCGGCGACTGCGGCAACATGCACACCGGAACAAACTGCTCGGGGTAAAGGGCTGCGCATCGAGCGATTAGATCATTGTTTACGCGTGACCATTTAATGGCGACATCCTCATCGCCAATGTGTGGGGCCATTGCCGACGCACGTGGCGAAAAAATGGTCATATCGGCGCCGCGTTCCCGCAGCAGCCTGAGCTGATTTTTTTCCAGCGTTTCGCGAATCTCATCATCCGCGATTACAGGATACGAGGGCGCGCTGGAGCCTGAATTAAACGCAGATTTCTGGGCTTCGCGCCACTGACTGTGCGCGGGTGGCGCTGTTGTGTAGTGCCCGTGGCAATCGATGATAAGGGTCATTCGTACAGGCTATTGGAACCCATGCGCTCATGCTAATTGGAAGCTAAAGCGAGATATAAGTTTTAGATAAGTTTGATCGTTTTCGCTGCCTCTCCCAATAGTGCCAGAAATCGCGATTGCATCTGTGTTGGCCGCCAACCAGCGCGGGCTGTCGAGCCAATCGTGCGCTCGAGATTGCCGGGCGCCTCGCAGATTTTCGTCAGCCAGCCGGCTTCGAGTTCCACGGCAACCTGATCGGGTGACAGGAGCGTCAGAAAGTCGCTGGTCCGCAGGATTTCGCGATTGGCGATGACTGACGCGCTCTCAACGGGGACATTTGGCGGCGTGACGCCAGCGCTCGCGAACATCTTGTTCCACAGGATTCGCAGCGGCGTACCGTGTGCTGAAATCGTCCATGGATAGCGCGCCAGATCTTTTGCCGTGACTGTTCTGCCAAGCTCACTCAGCGGGTGGCCCTGGCGGCCCAGCACCACGAGACGGTCTAAGAAAAGCTCTCTTTGCGTGACCTCTTCTGCAGGAGGGGTTGGTCGCAGTGCGCCGATCATGACATCAATAACACCATCTCGAAGCGGTTCGATCAGCTCGCGAAACGATCCCTCAACAATGACCACCTCCGATTCGGGATGCTCTTTATGAAATGCCGCGACGGTCTTGGGCAGCAGGCGCGCGCGACACAGCGGCATCGCACCGATCGCAATGCGGCCGGTTTCGCGACCGACAAGTGCCGACAGTTCGCTCAGCCCGGCGATAAGTTCAGCGCGTGCCAGGCGAAAAGCGCGCACCGTACTGCGTCCCTGTGGCGTTAGCGCAATGCCCTTGCCACGCCGCTCAACCAGAGTGCGCTTTAGAGCCAGTGACAGGTCCCGGACGGCGCGGTGCAATGAGGGCTGCGCAAGTCCGGTAACCTCGCTTGCTTCGGCGTAACTTCCGGCATCGGCCAGGGCGATCATTGCGCGCAGCCCCGCCATGGTGACGCGCCTTGATCCAATATGTCCCAAAGCGGCGTCGACACGCGGTGTGAAAACCTCAGCGGCCGGCAATTTCTTCATGCCGTCAGGACGGCGTTCGAACAGTTGCTGATTGAGCTGAGACTCCAGTTTGGCCAGCGCTTGGGTGATGGCGGGCTGAGTGATACTAATGGCCTGCGCGGCCGCTGATACACTCCCAAGACGCGCGATTGCCGCTATAGCATGCAAGTGCCGCAGGTTAAGGTGCGATATCTCCATGAATTTAAGAATTAGCATATTCTTATGGAGAAAGTACAGTTCTGAATTTCATTCCTGACGCCACCATGGTGAACTCATGGGGATACCAACACGAAGGAGATCCGCCTGATGGTCGGAGTTGTGGTTCAAGAGGTTGAAAGAGCGTCGGCTGAAGTCATAGACGGCCTTGCCGCTTGTGGTGTCGCGACGGTTCACGAGGCGCAGGGGCGAACCGGCCTGCTCGCCAGCTACATGCGTCCAATTTATGCCGGGGCGCGCATCGCTGGATCGGCCGTTACCATTTCAGCGCCGCCCGGGGACAACTGGATGGTGCACGTCGCAATCGAGCAGCTGCGCGACGGCGATATTCTGGTAATTGCGCCCACTTCACCGTGCGAAGACGGCTATTTCGGTGACCTGCTGGCCACATCCGCACAGGCCAGGGGATGTCGCGGCCTGATCATCAACGCCGGCATTCGCGACGTACGAGACCTGACCGAAATGAATTTTCCGGTGTGGTCCAAAGCGGTGTACGCCCAGGGTACGATCAAGGCTTCTTTGGGTTCAGTGAACGTACCGGTGGTTTGTGCCGGTGAGCCGATTAACGCCGGCGACATTATCGTTGCTGATGACGATGGTGTTTGTGTCGTCCAGAGAGGCGATGCCGCCAACGTTTTAAAAGCAGCCCGGGCCCGTGAAGCGAATGAACAGGCCAAACGCCAACGCCTGGCGTCCGGCGAGCTGGGGCTTGATATGTACGAGATGCGTGAGAAGCTGGCCGCCATGGGTCTGAAATATGTCTGACCGCGGCGTCCCCGTCATGTGGATGCGTGGTGGTACGTCAAAAGGTGGCTATTTTTTGAAGCATGACCTGCCCACAGACATCGTCGAACGCGATCGTTTCCTGATGCGAGTCATGGGCTCACCGGATCCCCAACAGATTGACGGCATGGGGGGAGCGGATCCGCTTACCAGCAAGGTGGCCATCGTCAGCAAGTCGGAGCGACCCGGCATCGACGTCGACTATCTGTTCCTGCAGGTTGTCGTCGATCAGGCACGGGTTTCGGACCAGCAAAACTGCGGCAACATTCTTGCGGGCGTCGCGCCGTTCGCCATTGAGCGCGGTCTGGTCGAGGCAGCGGACAGTGAAACCCGCGTTGCCATACACATGGAAAATACCGGGCAAGTCGCCGTGGCAACGGTTGCAACGCCTGACCGCGCAGTGAGCTACTCGGGCGCTGCTCGAATAGACGGTGTGCCGGGCACCGCCGCACCGGTTCCGTTGGAATTTCGCGACACGGCAGGCTCGTCGTGCGGCGCATTGCTGCCCACTGGAAAACCCACTGATACGGTCAACGGGATCGCCGTTACCTTGATCGACAACGGTATGCCGTGTGTGGTGCTCAAAGCCAGCGACGTTGGTGCCAGTGGCTATGAAAGCCGTGAAGAACTGGACAATGCAGCCGAGTTGAAAGCCCGACTCGAGTCGATTCGGCTAAGCGTCGGTGAGCGCATGAATCTGGGCGACGTGTCAGACAAGACCGTGCCGAAAATGATGCTCGTTGCGCCGCCGCGCGAGGGCGGCGCCGTCGCAGTTCGTAGTTTTATTCCACATCGAGCGCATGCATCGATTGGTGTATTGGGCGCGGTGAGCGTCGCGACATCCTGTCTTATCGAGGGGTCGCCAGCCGCTGATGTCGCTCACATACCGCAAGGCGCCTGCAAATCACTGAGTGTCGAACATGCCAGCGGCGAAACAACGTGCGTCATGACCGTGGATGCAAATGAGAAAGTCATCAGCTCTGCCATTTTACGAACGGCGCGCAAACTGATGGATGGCGAGGTATTTGTA